>DASRND010000018.1 GCA_035647615.1 Bacteroidales bacterium
TGGATGCTTTGTAGAAATGCATCGCATAAAAAATACATCCTTGATAGTAAGATTTACCACAAGAACTTGAATTTGTATTTCTAATTATATTATTTACTGCCGCATAGTACGACAAAGGTAAAAAATAAATTTAATAATCAGGGTCTTTTATTGGTGATAAAAGATTGTTGTATAATTTTCGAACTTCTTTAAAAGAACCTAAAGGAAGTATTCTAAGCTTGTTGTTTTCAATCTCATTTTTAAAAATTATCTCAAAATATATTTTTTCTGAAAGACCTTCACATACTAACCAATTATATGGCTCTTCTTTTAGAATGGAAAATAAGATTGATTGGACTAGGTCGTTGTAACTCTTTATATTATAATCAATAGGTAAAGGTCCTTTAGATTTTTTCTTATCTTGAGTAATTGTTTCTCTGTAATTGTATAGATTGAAAAAATCTGCTGACGTTTCATTTGAAGTGTTTTTTCTGATCGAAGTAGCACTTCCATTTAAAACAATAGGTAAGAATCCATACCAATGTGTTGATACAATAATTTGATGTTTGTTCTTGCTTAAACTAAATAATTTCTCAAATTGGTCATAACAAGCTGAAATATGTAAAGAAGCTTCGGGCTCGTCTACTGCCAAAATTATATTAGAATCAGTGTTTTGATTATTGAAAAGAAAAGAATATGCAACATCTATAAGAGCTTTTCTTTTTTCGCCTGAGCTCAATTCACTTACAGGAATTAATTTTGTCCCAGTTTTCGGCTTTTTATTTAGAACTTTTATAGAAAAATAAGCTTCTATTATTTTAGAGACTAGGTCGGGCATTGTAAGGCTATTTTTATGATAACCTTTATATTCATACTCTTCCAAAATACTTTCCACATCTTTAACAAAACTATTTAAATCCTTATTAATCTGTCTTAGGGTGCCAGGTCTAATAGCTTTTACAATTTCATCTTGTATGTTTTTATCCATTAGTTTCTGCATTTCTACAGTTTCTAATTTGGTATAAGTAAAGACATCCGTTTCAACAGGTATATATAAATAAGAATAATGAGAAATTAAGTAGTCATAAAATCCTTTGAAGTAATTCTGAATTTCTTCGTCACTAGATTTAATAGCGGGGCTTTCCCCAACAAAATCTATATAATTTTGATAACCACCAAAGTATATTGAGTTGTCGTTATGTTTTTTACCTACAATTAGTAAAAAGTAATCTTCTTTATTGTAAGATTTTTTTAACTCTGACTTATGGCTATTAAATTCAGAGGAACTTTTAGACTTGGTTTTTAAGTTATTATTCCAAATAAAATTTGAAAGCTTTTCAGCTTTCTCATAAAGTTCTTGGTCTGCTGTTTTTGTGTTTTTTAATTTGCTTTTTTTAATCAAAAATACTGGTGCGATATAAGGGAAGTTATCGCCACCAACGCCTTCATTCTTAGCTTCATTGTTAATAGGCCAATCGTTATTCTTTTTGTTTAAGATACAATCAATTGCTTCTAAAACAGAACTTTTTCCAACACCATTTTCTCCTATTAAACTAGAAAATCCAACTCCTTCTGAAATTGGAATAAAGGTAATTCCCTTATAAATTTTGAAATGTCTTAGAAATATTGATGTTATCATTTAGTTTTTTTTAATTAGGCACAACTTGTTTTTATGACCCCTTCCTGTCTTTTAACTGTTGCTTAATTGGTACAGTATGAAGACATTTTGTCTTTTTACTGAAGGTGCCCTTTATTATTTGTTTTTGTTTCATTCGTCAAAATTAATTAAATTTCCAAATCGTCCAAAAGATTACGCATTTTTTTTATACTATTACGGCTTACCCGGGTGTAAATCTCAGTAGTTTTGCTGGAGGCGTGACCCAGAGCTTCCTGTATCAGACGTAGCTCGGTTCCCTTTTCCATGTGATGGGTGGCAAAAGTGTGCCTTAACATGTGGGGCGTAACTTTGCGCTTGAGGCCTGCTTTTTCAGATAGTCGTTCTATAATTTTGGCAATGCTGGTTCCGGAATATGTTCCCCCGCCTTGTCCCTCAATAAGATATTCGCCCGGTGAATAATTTTTCTGGTACTCTTTCATGTCTTCAATCAATCTTTTGCCGGGATTAATGGGTCGGTATTTACCTCCCTTGCCTTTTACGAAAATCAACTCCCGGTCGATGTTCACATCTTCGGTTTTTAAAGTACATACCTCATTTCTGCGCAGGCCACAGCCATACATGAGTTTCAAAACGATTTGATGTTTTTGATTGTGGCACTGCTTGTAGATTTTGATAAATTCTTCTTCGGATAGTACTTTGGGTAATGGCCGTTTTTGCTTAGGTCGTGGAATGGCCTCAGCATGTAAATCGATGTTGTAAACAATGCGATAATAATTTTGTAATGCTGATAATGCCAGATTCTGTGAAGTTTTTCCGTATCCTCTGTTCAACACTTCTTCGTGTAAAAAACGCTTTACCATTTCGCCAGGATTATTATCGATCTCTGCACCGCGGTTTACAGTTAAAAACCATTTTACGTACCAAGCATATTGTTTCATGGTGCTCGCAGCCTTGTTTTCGAGCTGCATGTGCCTGATAAATTTTTTATTTGGCATTACAGGATTTACAAGTTTTGGCGTTTTAACTTGTGTCCGTTTCTTCCCCTCTGCAATTTTAAATTCGAGCTTTAACCCTGATTCCTGCAATAATGCCCTAAGTTGCTCACGATTTTCTTCTGTGTCGATTGCCGACCATTGCTTTAGTTTAGGATGCCACCAGGCTCCCTCCAGTTTTTTAAATTGTTCTTTTAATGCAAAGGGCAAGGCCAAATAGAATGTTTTTTCCTTTTCATTACACAAAACATCAACATACTTATCCTCATCACTTTTTGTGGATGCATTGCTGCTACTATTACTGGTGATCTCCATTGCGCCCTTGTCAGAAAGAATTTTATCATTTTCGATGGCTGAATAGTCCACCCAAGCCACATCCTTTAGAGCCTCAAAAACTTCATTCAAACTAAATCCTTCACGGGGAATGTACCAAAACCCTTGGCTCTGGCTCCAGGCAGCTCCTTTGAGCGTTTTTACTTTGCTGATGAGGCCGTAATCCTTCTCAAAACGCAGGCTTACCACAGGTTTGCCGTGGTGGGTGTGGTTAGCCAATGTGATGACAGGATTCCTCATTTGACTTTTTAATTTAATTGCGCGGTAAATGTACTACTATTTCATCTGGAATGATTATAAATTGCGTGGCGCATGGCGCAAGGAGCAATGGAGCAAGGTGCATGATAATCTCTCATAAACTGCGTGGCGCATGGCGCAATTGAGCAAGGTGCGTGACAATCTCACTATTTCATTTGGAATTCTAAATTTTAGATATTATGGTCACAGCAGGAGTTGGTGGTGGATGATTTAGATGTTATCAAATGCTTCAAATAGCCACTTTTTATTAACCTCATCCTTTTGCCTCATCTCCAAAAGCCGGGTTGAACATCCCCGCCAGGCGTCTGTTATTGCTTTTTAATAAAAAGCTCCGTCTTTCCGGAGTGATAATTTTGTGAACTTAATTTTAGACATGACACAACTGACAACCAAAATACCAACAGCCACCAAAGCCATTACCCTTCAGGAAATCAGAAACCTTACGCCCGCCGCCTACGTGCTGCGGTTCGACCGGCATCAGCGAGACTTCCTTGCCGGTCAGCATGTAATTCTTGGCATTAAAGACGAAAACAACGCCCGCGAATATTCCGTTTACAGCGGCGAGAACGACCCATATTTTGAAGTACTCGTCAAGGAGGTCCTGGAAGGTGATGTGAGCCGCCGCCTGAAAAAACTCAAGCCCGGCTCGCAATTGCAGATGGATGGACCTCTCGGTTTTTTTACATTAAAACCCGAAGAAATCGATACAACACGCTTTATGTTTATCGCCAGCGGAACGGGCATTGCACCCTTCCGCAGCTTTGTGCGCAGCTATCCGCAGCTCGACTACACGCTTCTGCATGGCGTTAGATTTAGTAATGAAGCGTACGAACGAGAGCAATACAATCCCGATCGCTATATTCTGTGCACTACAGGCGATACCACGGGAAAATTCCACGGACGTGTGACGGATTACCTGCGCCATGCCACCATCGATACTTCCACACATTATTACCTTTGTGGCAACGTAAAGATGATCCATGAAGCTTTTGAGATTCTTGCGCAAAAAGGTGTGGCTACCGAAAACATGCACGCCGAGGTCTATTTTTAATGGCCTGTGCGCTATCGATTTCTTTTTTAATAAATAAATAAGCAGCAACAGGATGACGAAATTCGTTGTGATAATTTTTTAGATCATGCTTACGGATTTCATTGAAATCCTTTTAAAATTTAAAACTTTTGTAAGATGAAATATCATCTGATCACCCTCGGATGCCAAATGAATATGTCGGACAGCGAACGGGTGCGCACCATCATCGAAACGCAAACCGGCTATCAGTGGACCGACAACGAAGAAGAAGCCAATCTGGTGGGAATTTTAGCTTGCTCAGTGCGCCAGAAGGCCATCGACAAGGTGTACTCGCGCATCACACGTTGGAACAAATGGAAGAGCCATCGCAACCTGATCACTTTTATATCTGGGTGTATCCTGCCCGCCGATATGGAGAAATTCCTGAAACTTTTCGACATCGTTTTCAGGATGAGTGAACTGGAAAAATTGCCCGAGATGATTCGTCACTATGGCGTAGTGACGCCCGCCTCCCTTTTTGGCGACCTGAAACGAATGCCTTCCAACGATAGCATCGACGAGTTTTGGCGCATCACGCCACACTATAGCTCCGACTTCGAAGCTTTTGTTCCCATACAAAACGGATGCGATAAGTTTTGCACATTTTGCGCGGTGCCCTACACCCGTGGACGTGAGGTGTCGCGCCCTTCCGACGAGATAATCCAGGAGGTGCAGCAACTGGTGGAGCAGGGTTATAAATCCATTACTTTGCTGGGGCAAAATGTAAATTCGTATGGCTTGGATAAAAAAGGTGAAGAGCTTTCGTTTCCACAACTGCTCGAAGCGGTGGGCAAAATGGGGGCGGAGTCGGGCCGCGAGTTCTGGGTCTATTTCACTTCACCGCATCCGCGCGACATGAGCGACGAAGTGGTGGAGATGGTTTCGCGCTACCGCTGTCTGGCAAAGCAGTTTCACCTTCCGGTACAGAGTGGCGACGACAAAGTGCTCATCCACATGAACCGCAAGCATACCGTTGAAAAATACCGCCAGATCATTCATTCGATCCATCGGATAATTCCCGAAGCCACCATTTTCACCGACATCATCACCGGCTTTTCCGGCGAAACGGAAGAGCAGCATGAAAGCACACGCCGCATCATGGAGGAGTTCAAATACAACATGGCTTACATTGCGCAATATTCGCCCCGGCCGGGTGCGGCAAGCTCCCGTTGGGCCGACGATATCGAGCCAGACATCAAACGCCGTCGCTACCACGAGCTGAGCAGCGATTTGCGAAAGCATGCATTGGTGCACAACAAAAATATGGTCGGGAAAAGTTACCGTGTGCTGGTGGTTGGTCACGACCGCAAACCAGGATTCCTTTCGGCGCTGACCGAAGGAAAAATCGTGTGTCGCTTTGCCGCTCTGGATGAAACACTCATTGGTAACTTCACCGACATTAAAATCACCAGCGCCACCGACTTCTCGGTAGAGGGCGAGCGCGTGGCCGTGGCCGAATTAGCAACAGGGAAATAGGCGCTGCTTTAATGTCTATCAGTCATTTATTTGGTTGATCAAAATTTGATATTTTTGGACAATGAAAACATTGCAAGAAATAAAAAACACTTTGAGTAGCCATAAAACCAGATTGTTTAGTGACTATCCGATAAAATCAATGGCAATTTTCGGTTCATATTCACAAAAAGCACAAAAAGACTCCAGTGATTTGGATATTTTGGTAGAGTTTTCAGACAGGATAGGAATAAGATTTGTTGATTTGGCTGATGATTTAGAAAAAATTACAGGTCTTAAAGTTGATTTAGTTTCTAAAAACGGAATTAAAGAAAAATACTTAAAGGCCATCAATTCAGACTTAATTTATGTCTAAACGTGATACCCTCCTGCTATTGGACGATATGTTTCAATCTGCACAAAAAATAAAACGATACACAAAAGACCTTGATTTTCATAGGTTTTTGCTCGATGACAAAACGATGGATGCGGTTGTTCGCAATTTTGAAATAATTGGAGAAGCAGCAAATCGAATTGACGAGGATTTCAGAGATAAAAACCCGGAGATTGAATGGAATAGGATTCGTGGATTTCGTAATAGAATAATTCATGAATATTTTGGGGTAGATTATGAAATAGTTTGGGAAATTATTGAGAGCTATTTAGATGATTTGATTGATTGGTTGGACACGATTGTGGATAACAATAAAGTCTCATGAAAAAGATAGCATTCAAAACACTTGGCTGCCGCCTCAATCAGTTTGAAACCGATTCGCTGGCTTCACGCTTTAGCAGCAACGGCTATCAGGTGGTCGATTTTGAAGATACCGCGGACGTAGTGGTGGTCAACACCTGCACCGTTACCAACCAAAGCGACAGCAAATCAAACCAGGTGATCAGGCAGGCGGCCAAAAAACACGCAAATGCCATGCTCGTGGTGACGGGCTGCATGGTAAACAACCACCGCGAACAGCTCGAACAGCAGCAACCCAACGTTACCTGGTTTGTGGATAATGAACACAAAAGTTCCATCTTCGAGCTTATCGACGGTCATTACAAAGGCGAAGTGGTGCATCCCGATAGCTTCGATCCGGCGCTATTCAGTTATGAACCGGCGCGCGAAACTTTCCATACACGAAGCTGGATAAAAATTCAGGACGGCTGCGACAACTTCTGCACTTTTTGTATCATCCCACATGTGCGCGGTCGGGCCATCAGCCGTAAGCCGCAGGAAATCTACGACAACATCCGCCAGGTGGTGGAATTTGGGTATAAAGAAATCGTGCTCACCGGCGTCAATATCGGGAGGTATGATTCCGAAGGTTTACGTTTTGAAGATCTTGTGGTTGGGATACTGGCGCTTCCGGGCGATTTCCGCTTGCGCATTGGCTCCATTGAGCCCGACGGCTTTGGCGACAAGTTGTTCGATCTTTTCGATCATCCCAAACTTACGCCTCACATGCACCTATGTCTGCAAAGTGGTTCCGACAAAATTTTGCTTGCCATGCGCCGCATGTATTCCGTTGCAGGCTTTCGCCAAATAGTTGAGAAGGTGCGTGCGCGTTATCCGCTTTTTAATTTTACCACCGACATCATCGTAGGGTTTCCGGGCGAAACGGAGCAGGAGTTTGAGGAGACAACCCAACTAATAAAAGAGCTAAACATTGGTCACGTCCATACTTTTAAATATTCCATACGTAAAAATACCCGCGCCGAGCGGATGCCCGATCATGTGAGTGAAAAAGAAAAAACCCATCGCAGCGAGCTATTGCGGCAAGTTTCTGAAATAGAAAAGCGGCGCTTTCGCGAATCACTCATTGGGAAACAACAACGGGTGTTGATAGAAAAAGTTGAAGATGGAATGGCGCAGGGATATGGCGAACTATACGTTCCGGTGCGGTTTCCCGCGCATCAGGCGCAGCCCAACACTTTCGTGGATGTGCAATTAATGTCTATAGAAGATAGCGACGACCCCGTGATGATTGGGCAGCGGGTTTAGATGTAGATTATTTTCAGGTTTTTAAAATTGAAATTTAATGTAACTTTTTGGCTACATAAATGAAGCTCAGAATATCACCTGTGCCTTTAGGTACAAGATATGGGTAGAAAAGTGGATGATGATAGAATGCCGTCCCGTATGGGACGGAATGCCTGGTTGTAACATTATTTCTACCCATATTGCATCCCGACGGGATATTTAACAGAATTGAGATTTATCGGCTCTATTTCCATCCTCCGCCCAGGGCTTCGTAAAGCTGCACCAGATATTTCAGGCGGGTGGCTTTGTTCTCGGCCAGTGTAAGGCTGCTGGCCAGTGAACGTTCGCGCGCAATGAGTACCTGCAGATAATTGGCCAGGCCATTGTTGACGAGCGCTTCCGAATATCGCACGGCATCATTATAAGCTTCATATTCCTTCTGCTTTACCGCTATCTTTTCTGTGGTTGCTTCAAACGAATAAAGTGCATCCGACACCTCGGCGGTAGCGGTAAGGAACGTTTGCAGATATTGCAGTCGCGCCTGTTCCTGTTCGGCCTGCGACACTTCATATTGCGTGCGTATGCGACGCCCGTTTAGGAGGGGCTGCGTCAATCCGCCCACAACAGTTGCAAATAGCGAGTTGAGGCTGAAGAGGTTTTGAAGTTCCAGACTTTGCAACCCTGCTGATGCTGACAAGGTAAGCGAAGGGTAGAAATTGCTGCGCGCCACATTGGTAAGCTCAAAAGCATTGATAAGGTTATATTCGGCGGCGAGGATATCAGGGCGGTTGCCAAGCAGTTGCAGCGGCACACCCGTGAGCAAAACAGTATCTACAATTTGGTCGTCGAATGTATTGCGTGCCAGCGGGCGTGGCGGGCTTCCCAGCAGCAGTGACAATGCATTTTCATAAAGACGTGCCAGCGTTTGCAGATCGATGAGGATGGCTTGAGCGGTGTAAAGCTGAGCTTCGGTTTGCTTTACGTCGGCTTCTGTTCCGTTGCCGGCATTTTTAAGTGCGATGGCTGTCTGAAGGCTTCTTTTCCGGTTTTCAATGGTTTCCCTGGTGATCTCCATCTGTTCGTCGATGGAGAGCAGATTATAATAAAGAGTGGCGATACCGGCGATAAGGCGGGTTTTTACGGCCTGATGGGCAGCCTGACTTTGCAGATAACTCGCCTGATAAGCGCGGCGGGTGCTGCGGATCTTGCCCCAGATGTCGGCTTCCCACGAAAGTCCTGCGCCTAATTCAAAAATATTTCCCGATCCGACGCCGCGCGATTGTCCATTTTTCGAAAGTTCAAAATGTGAGGCCGAAAGATGTGTGTTGAGCGTGGGCAGTTGGCCAGCTTTTCCTTGCTTTAGCCAGGCTTCGGCAGCATCTATTCGCGTAAGCGCAATGCGTATATCCAGATTGTTTTGCAAACCTTCATCTATGTAAGATTGTAAGAGCGGATCGGTAAAGAAGTCGCGCCAGGCAATGGTGGCCATCGTGAGCGTATCCATGCTGGCGGTGTCGTTGCGAAAACCGATTTCGTCGAACATTGCGGGGCGTGTATAATCCCGTGCCACAAAACAAGCCTGCTGCGTTATTAATATCAAAATTGCTATTCCAAAAATTATCCGTCGTTTCATTAGTTAGCACTATTTTTTACAGATTCTACTACAGGTTTCTTCGCCAGTTTCTCGTGCAGCCATTGGAAGGCTACAAATAGCGTTGGCACCACCAAAATTCCAATCACCGTTCCTACAAGTAATCCGCCTGCAGCGCCGGTTCCAATGGAACGGTTACCCTGGGCGCCTACACCACTGGCCAATACCAACGGAAGCATTCCAAAAATAAAAGCAAATGAAGTCATTAGGATCGGGCGCAGTCGTACGGTGGCGCCTTCGATGGCTGCTTCAACGATACCCATGCCATGGCGCCGTCGCTGAAGCGCAAATTCCACAATAAGGATTGCGTTTTTAGCTAATAAGCCCACCAGCATGATCAATCCT
Organism: Bacteroidales bacterium; assembly: GCA_035647615.1. Lineage (NCBI taxonomy): Bacteria > Pseudomonadati > Bacteroidota > Bacteroidia > Bacteroidales > Bacteroidales bacterium. Next base: position 9,676 of record DASRND010000018.1, read on the forward strand.
ATTTGAAAATAAATATTGTTTTCGAGTCCGGCAACCCATGTACTTGCGTAGGCGCCGGCCACACCAATGGGAAGCGAGAGGATTACCGAAAACGGTAGGAGATAGCTTTCATACTGTGCCGCCAACAGGAAATACACGAACACGATGCTCAGGAAAAAGATGAGGATGGCCTGCCCCTGGGCAGCGATCTCTTCGCGGGTAAGTCCTGAAAAGGCCACCTGATAATCGTTGGGAAGCGATTGCTTCGCTACGCGCCGGATGGCATTGATGGCGTCGCCGGAGCTGTAACCCGGGGCGGAGGTTCCATTAATAGCTACCGAATTGAAAAGGTTGAAACGTGTTACGGTTTGTGGTCCATAAATGCGCTGTAGCGTCACAAATGCTGAAACCGGCGTCATGCTTCCGTCGCGGGTTTTTACAAACATACTGCTGAGGCTTTCGGTGTTCATTCTGTTTTCGGGCAGTGCTTGCACCTGCACACGGTATTGTTTCCCAAACCGGCTGAAGTTGGTGGTGTAATACCCGCCAACATAGCCTTGCAGCGTACGCAGGATATCGCTCACCGACACGCCTGATTCTTTGGCGCGTGCCACATCTATCTCCATTTGTAGTTGTGGATAGTCGGTGCTGAAAGGATCGGATGCAAAACCAATTTCGGGTTGTTGCATCAGCTCTTGTGTGAACGCGGTGGCGGTGGCGTCGAGATTCTTCAGGCTGCCCGAAGTGCGGTCGAGGAGCTGCATTTCAAAGCCATCCACACTGCCAAAGCCCGGAATGCTGGAAGGGGTAAAGAAGATGATTTTGGCGTCGCTAATTGAGGAGGCGGCACGAAACAGTTGCCCCTGGATAGCTTCTGCGGAGGTTGCTTTTGTTCCACGTTCATCCCAATTTTTCAGGTTAATAAAACCCATGATGTAGGAGCTACCGGCACCCGAAAAGAAATTACGTCCGGCAATAAGTGAGAGGGTGTTGATGCCTTCGATATCTTTGATTTGATCATAAAGTTGTTGTGTTGCCTCATAAGAACGATCGAGCGACGCTGCCAGGGGAAGTTCACCATTCATAAAAATGATGCCCCGATCTTCCGTAGGGACAAATCCTTTGGGAAGCGCGCGGTCGAATAGTACCACGGAACCGATTGCGATAATCAGCACGGCAGGCACAATCCATCGGTGGCGCGTAATAAAACCAAGTGTGCGTGCATATTTATCTTTCCCTGCATTAAAACCCGCATTAAAACCTTCATAAAAACGGCGAAGGAACTTTTTCTTCTGTCGTAACTCATGCTGTGGCTTTAGAAATATTGCGCTAAGCGCCGGACTCAAAGTAAGCGCGTTGACAGCCGAAATTAGAATTGCAATGATGAGTGTGACGCCAAACTGCTCGTAAAAAACCCCGGTAGGTCCCTTTATAAAAGTGATGGGAATAAACACTGCGGCCATTACCAAAGTGATGGAGACGATGGCGCCTGCGATTTCATTCATGGCGGTAACGCTAGCGTCGCGGGAATTTGTGGCACCGCCTTCGAGCTTGGCGTGCACAGCTTCCACCACCACAATGGCATCATCTACCACAATGCCAATTGCCAACACCAAAGCAAAAAGGGTGAGTAGATTGATTGAATAACCAAAAAGCCCCAGGAAAAAGAACGTCCCGATGATGGACACGGGAACGGCAATGGCGGGAATGAGCGTGGAACGGAAATCCTGCAGAAACAGAAATACCACCAGAAACACCAACAAAAAGGCTTCGATGAGTGTGTTGCGAACTTTGTCGATGGAAGCCGTCAAAAAGCGGTTGGTGTCGTAATTGATAACATAATCTATCCCTTCCGGGAAATCTTTGCGTAGCTCCAGCAGTTTTTCATGAATGTTTTCGATGATTTCCTGAGCGTTGGAGCCGGGTGTCTGGTTCACGCCAAAGCTGATCGACGGATAACCAAGCGTCTGGGATAGGGTGCTGTAGCTAAAGGCATCGAGTTGTACGGTGGCAACATCTTTTACGTGCAGATAACGGCCATCGCCCAAAGCGCGAATGATGATATCTTCGTATTCCTCTGAAGTTTTGTAACGCCCTTTGTATTTGATGACATACTCGAACGACTCGCCGGCATTTTGACCCAGCGCGCCCGCAGCAGCCTCGAGGCTTTGCTCGCCGATGGCGTTGATTACGTCGGTGGGGACAAGCCCGTAGTTGGCCATTTTTGTCGGGTCGAGCCACACCCGCATGGCGTAATCTTTACCACCAAAGGCGCCTACTTCACCCACGCCATTGATACGCTGCAGCTCCGGCTTAATATGGATATTCAGATAATTCTGGATAAACGTATCGTCGTAATCAGGATTGGTCGAATAAAAAGCGGCATAGAGCAAAGAAGTATTAAGGCGTTTAGAGGTGTTGATTCCTGCGCGGATCACTTCGGCGGGCAGTACTGAGTTGGCCGCTGCTACGCGGTTTTGAACGTTGACGGCAGCGATGTCGGCATCATATCCCTGTTCGAAAAAGACCTGTATGTTGGCGCGTCCGGTGTTGCTGGCGCTGGAGGTTATGTAGGTCATGCCTTCCACGCCATTGATCTGTTCTTCGATGGGAACGATTACACTTTCGAGGATGGTTTCAGCATTGGCTCCTGGATAACTTGCCGAAACCTGCACGGTTGGCGGAGCAATGTCAGGATATTGTGTAACCGGCAGCCGCTCCAGACCCAAAAATCCTAAAATGACCAGCAGAATGCTGATGACGCTAGAGAAAACCGGCCTGTCGATAAAAAATTTTAACATAGAAATATTTTAAAAAACGATTTTAAAAGATTGGGTAATGCTGTCGATTGGCACTTGCTGCGGGATGATGCGGGTGCCTGGACGCAGCTTGTTGGCACCTTTGGCCAGGATGGTAGTGCCGGCATCCACTCTGCCTTTGCCGATCACATAAAGTTTATCTACCTCAGCAAGAATATCAATGGAGGCAGCCACCAGCGTGTCGCCCTGCACTATATAGACCAGCGTTTTGTTTTGTTGTTCGAAAGTAGAGAGCGCCGGCACTACAGGAGCATTCTCAAACGACTCCGGCAGCATCACAGTGCCGCTGCTTCCATCGCGCAGCAGGCCTTCCGGATTGTCGAAGGTGGCGCGGAAAGAAACTGTTCCCGTACGCGGGTCTACGTCGCCCGATACTGATTCGATGACGCCTTCGTGGCTGTAGGATTGGCCATTGGCGAGCAGCAGTTTTACGCCGGGGTTGTTTTTAATTTTTTCGTCGAGCGTCCTGCCCTCGACAGAATTCATAAAATGGATAAAATCTTTCTCGTTCATGGCAAAGCGTGCATACACTTTTCCGATGGAGGAGACACGGGTGAGCGGCAAACGGTCCTGGGCATTTACAAGCGCACCTTTGCGGTAATTGATGGTACCCATCACGCCGTCCACCGGGCTTTTGATGCTGGCATAGCCGATGCTCGCCACGGCGCTCTGATAGCTGCTGCGCGCTTGTGCCAGCCGCGCTTCAGCGGTGCGGAGCTGCACGGCACTTACGATGTTTTGTTCTACCAGCGGGCCGAGCTTGTCAACCTCGAGTTGTGCTGCGTCCACATTGGCTTGCAGTGCATCAGCTTCCGCCGATAGCGACTGGGTCTCCAGCTCAAAGAGCACTTGTCCTTTTCGCACCTGTTGGCCTTCTTCTACCAAAACCCTATTGATGTACCCGGGCACTTTCGCGCGTACTTCACTGGTGTTGGTGCCTTCGATGTTGGCCGGATAGGCGCGCCAGTTGGTAAGCGTCATGCGCGGAATTTCAATCACCGGATACGGCTGGGGTTGGTTGCTGCCACCTCGTCCTGGATTCTGATTTTCAGAATTGCGGCAAGAGGTAAACAGAAGTACCCCGAAGATGATGAGGAGGATAAATCCTGATTTTCTATTTGTCAAAGTTTTAATTTTTATAGGAATGAATGGCATTATCGTGATGGAGTTTTTAAAAAACAAATTGTCAGGTTATTGGTATGCGGTTTATTTGGACTTCGTTTTATGAGTTTTGAAATTCGTCGGCAAAAATATTTTTAAAAAGCAGAAATTAAGCGTAAATATTTGCATGTAACAAAAAGATGTGCTATTGGTTTAGGACGTGCTGCATCAGTTTTCAGTTTTTAGCGCGACACCAATGCTATTCCAGCCACAATGAATAATAATCCCAGCAGTTGCAACGGGGGCATCGATTCTTTAAGAAACAGAAACCCTATTGCAGCACCCACCACCACTGAGCCTCCAATGATGATGGAAATGCCGGTGGAGACGCCCACACCTTTGGAAAAAACCACAAACGAAAAAATCTCGGCCAGGCCTACGAAAACCCCAGCCAGCACAGCATACCAGATTCCGCGCGATGAGATTTCGAGGGGAACTTGTCTTATTTTCAAAAATAATAAGACGCCCGTTCCCAGAAGTGCGGCCACAATTTGCAGGATCAGCGCTCCGGCAATCTGATGAATGTGCCCGGAGGAGAGTTTGATAAAGACGTTGTAAGTGCCATAAAATATGGCCGTAAGAATTGCCGGCAACAACCAGTTCATAGAAATAAGTTTTTAAAATGCTGGCGCAAAAATACTGTTTTAGGATTGTTGAGAAAATTGTTCCCTTCGACTACGCTCAGGGCAGGTGTTAATCGTTGTTCGTTAATTGTTAATCGTCCTTCGTCCCTTCGTCCCTTCCTCTCTTCGTCTATTCGTCTCTTCTTCTCTTACGAAGAAGCAGGATGTTGAAATCCCCGCTTTTTTGCACAGAAAAAACTATTTTAGCCTCATCAATAATTCTTCAGCATTATGAAAGCAAAACTTATTTATTTGTGGGAGAGAATCCAAACGAGCTTTTGGTTTGTGCCACTGCTCCTGGTGCTCGCCGCCATCGGTTCGGCCATCGGGCTGATTTTTCTCGACAGCACCACCGAATACAAGCCTTCGGGAGCTATGGGATATCTGTTTTCGGGTGGAGCCGAAGCAGCCCGAAGCATCCTTTCGACCATTGCCGGCGCAATGCTTTCGGTGGCGGGAACTGTGTTTTCGATTACACTGGTGGCGCTCACGCTCGCTTCGTCGCAGTTTGGGCCGCGCCTCATGCGCAACTTTATGCACGACCGTCTCAACCAAACGGTGCTGGGTGCCTACATAGCCACTTTCATATACTGTTTGTTGGTGTTGCGTACCGTCAAATCTGACAACGATCTGGACTTTATTCCCAACTTCTCCATCTTGTTTGCCATTGCGGTAGCTGTGGCCAATATCTTCCTGCTGATCATTTTTATTCATCATATCTCCATTGGTATCCAGGCCGATAATGTGTTGTCGGATAGCCATAATAATTTGAATAAAAGCATCGACAAACTTTTTCCAGATGACGACATGGAAGTCGATTCGCAGCAGCTTGCCGGGCGTGTGCAGGAGATGCTTAACGCAATGATAGTAATGGATGTGGTAAAAGCGCATGAGGATGGTTATTTGCAAATGATCGATTATGACAGTTTGTTGGTGCTGGCGCAAAAGCATGATTTGCTTATTACGCTTCTCAAACGGCCAGGCAATTTTGTGGTGAAGGAGCAGCCAATGGCCAAAGTACATGCGCGAAAGCAAACGGAAGAAGATTTGCTGGAGCATCTCCGCGGAGCCATGATTATTGGTGGCCAACGAACGCCGCTGCAGGATGTGGAATTTGCTATCCATCAGATGGTGGAGGTAGCGGCGCGGGCGCTTTCTCCCGGCATCAACGATCCTTTCACAGCCATAACCTGTATCGATAAACTTACCGCTACCGTTTCACATCTCACGCGGGCACATTTTCCTGAAAAATACCGCTGCGACCACGAAGATACGCCGCGGGTGGAGATACATCCTTTAAATTTTGCCGGAATCATGGATGCAGCTTTTAATCAGATTCGACAATACGGACAGGAAAGTCCGGCGGTGCTCATCCGGCTGATGGAGGCGCTGGATACGCTTCTGACTTTTGCCCGCACCGACGAACAGCTGGAGGCTATACAGCGCCATGCTGCTATGGTTTTGGAAGCCGGCGAGGCGGGCATCACCGTAAAAAATGATCTGAACGATCTTAAGACCCGTTACGAAAGCTTTCTAAAAATCAACTTCTGACCGAAGTCTATTTCCTTCCACAGCCTTTGCCTGTTCAATTATTATTTGGCGGGACCAGGACTGGTTTTGATAGAAATTCCATGACCGGTAAGCCCGGCAGCCCGATGGCCGGCACAGGGCATACACAAGTTTTTATTATGCTGATGAATGATGCGCGAAGCCATTATCGGTTCGCCGCAAAGGTCGCAAATGATGCTTTCGTGCACAGGGGCATAGGCTGGAATTTCGACGGTGACTTCTTCTGTGGTGAAAAGTTTATCAAAATCGAGCGCGAGTGTGGCAAAGGCTTTTTCGATGCCGGTGGTTTTAAATTTCACCACCTCCTCTTCGCTGCGGTCATTCTCGGTCACCACTTTTTGGTAGCTTTCGCTAAATAGGGGAGAAGTCTGTCGCATGTATTCTTTGACGTTGGCGCGAGAGGCAATGCGGTAGCCTTTTCCATCGCGGCGCGCAAGTGTAAAAGCGGTTTTACCAATATCCATAAAAATCAATCCATTGTTGCCAAAGCTGCAACCCGTCACGTATTGGATGCCATCGCTGATGCAATTGTTGGTTTCCACAATGGCAAGCAAATCTTCGAGGCCGTCGGAGTTGGCGCGCATCAGTTGCATGGCGCGGGCGGCCATCATTACGCCCATGGCCAGTCCGGGGCAGAAGTGGCCGTGCATACGGGCGGCATCCAGCATTAGTCGATCAGTGCGGTTGGCCCAGATATTCGAAAAGACCTGCTTACGCGGATTATTTTTCCGGCTGTGGATTTCGGCCTCATCCACCTGCTCCTCGGTGAGCGGGATATGCATTGGTTTAATGTCGAGCACCGGCGTTCCATCGAGCGCGTCGAGGCCTTGCACCAGCAAAGTATTGCCGCGACGTTCGAGCAATTTTACAAGCGTACTTCCTATTTTTGACGGACGCCGCGGACTGCGCGTGGCAAAAACGCCTTTGTAATCGCCGGTGTAGGTGTAGGTTTGAAGAACGCAGGGGTCGGCTTTATCAAAATGAAAATAGACCTCCAGATAATCCGACAACTCTATTTTGAATAACCCGTCGGTGTACTTTTCAAAAATCTCAATTTCACTTTGCGCTTCACGCATAATGCCGGGATTGGTAGGCTCGGCATAATGGCTTTTTACTTTCCCGATGTAGGGTGTTTGTAGGCTCATAACAATATTTTTTGTTTAAGCATTCATTAGTTTTGTCTGTAATCTTGGATGTTTTTATAATAAAAAAACCAAAACCAAATTCAGAATGACAAATGAATATTATCGATGTCTTTCTATTTTGAAATTTGTTTGGAATTTGTTTTTTTTTGACTTTTGGAGCTTTATTTTAAGTGCTGATCATCACCAGCTTGCTATGCTCTATTCCTTTGAGAGCAATCAGTTGATCGTCGAGCCATAAATTTTCGGTTTTGGATTGTGATATCAAAAATCGGATGGCCTGGGAGCGGTTGGGGAATTTCCGATTTTATACAAGCTGATCCAGGTCTGCGAGCAGATTTTCTTCGATCGAAACGCCAAACCTTTTTTAATATCATAGTAGCATCTTTTTTGTAATCAGTGCCACAAAAGTACACGCATTCTTTTGGCGAAAGCCGATGAAGATAAAATTTAGAAAGGATTGAAATGAGATAAAGAAGGTGGAAGGAAATCATTGATGATCCTGGCTAAAAAAACAAAACGGGAATCTATTCTGGTCGAATGGATTCCCGTTCGCTACGCATGCTGCCGTAGCAGTATGTTTCGCGTCAGGTTACTGTTATTATAGTTGCTCCTCGCGAGGCATTCAGTGAGGGTGCCTCTTGGTGAGCCTGGCTGGCGGCTTGCTGTCGGTGAAGACAAGAAGTGGTGCCAACCTGAGCATTTTGTGAAGACCGCTGCCCTGGTGTTCCGTAGAACGAGGCTGCGATCTGACACCATCTGAAGTAAGTTCCTGTTACGGAATCCTCCGCGTATGGTGTCCTAGTTCCATTTCCTCATCAGTAGTGCGCGGCACACGGGGTGCTTTGTAGTATTGATGTCCGTAGCAACAATGCTTGTGAAAGCATCCCGGCTTTTGCAAGCCGGCACCGCCATCAGAAGATGGCTGTGGGTTAGTCGGGCTATAGGATTTTTAAAGAACTGGTGATTGACAGAACCGGCAAATGAATGCCTGCGTTTCGTTTTCCCAGGGATTTCAGGGCTTTCGTCCTTTGTCCCCATTCACGCCAAGCTAACTTTTTATCTCTGGCCTGATGCGACAAATATACAGCGGGAAACCAATACCAGCCAAGCTTTTTCTTTCTTTTTAATTCACCGGTTTTCAACCAGGTTTTTCAACAATCGTTGATAACGCCGATAGGCTTTTCACAGTCGATCACAGAGCAAATATTTAGCGAAAGCGCTATTAACAAAATGTTGATAATTCAAGATCAAGATTTGGATATTTCACAGCATCCAGATGCCAGGAAAAATCAATGCAGTATGGATTATTCTTGCAGGATCAATTAACTTCCTCGGCTTTTTCTTCCGCAAGCAGCGTTTCCAGATAATGAGTTTCGATGCCGAAGGTTTTTTTAAGAACGGCTATTTGTTTTTCTATTCGGACTACCGCTACTTTTTTGTTGTATAATCGCAAAATCGAAATGTAATTTATTTCAAAACGAAATGTGAGAAAATGTTGCCCCCGGCTTGATGACCTGGAATCCCGTAACGGCCACTCCTGATATTCCTGCAGCAATGGCTGCGGTTATCTTAAAAGTACTTTTGCTCCGTCACACTTCATTATGCCACGTAGTACGATATTCGCCAGGCGAGTAACCTACGTAGTTTTTTTGTAACTTGCATCTCGCCTGGCTTTAATTTTATATTGGTATTGATAGGTTAATAAAGTAGCCGACGTCTGACTGACTTGGATGAGTTGTGTCTATAATCGTAACTTGACCGGACGCCTTAATCCATAATAATGGCGTGTAATTATCGCCGTTGTCCTGATAGAATGCTGCAATCGGAACTCTAATGTCATTTGTTGGCCGATGACCTGCCGGGATTGTCTCATTGAACAGGCCGTTTATGCCATAATACCCTCCTTTAATTTGAAGTAAATCTCCTTGTCTTCTTGTACTTATTGATGTCCCTGGCACCCAATTTCCCTCCCGCCCAGGCACACTCACCACCGCCGGGCTGCTGGGATCATCGTCGACTACTACAGTAGCCTCCTGCACGGCATGCACCTGCTTGTTGCTGCCGTCATGAAACGTGACGCTGCCTGACGCGTCGAAGCTCGTGGTGTCCATCCATCGCGGCGTCAATCCGGTGTCAGGAAATGGGTAGGCGCCCTGGTAGCTGAACGTATGTGCCTGCACGCGACATATATTGCCGCCGCCCTCGTGTCGATAAAGCCAGCCATCTGATACGTTGAACTGATCGGTGTTCTGCACAGGCGTTATATCGCAACCTTCAAGCACCAGGCTCGTGGCTCCAGGAGGCAACAGCGAGCGGCAGATAGCGTGCAGCGCTTCGTTGATGCCGTTGTCCAGCCAGCGCAGTTGGTCGAGGTTGAGGGGCATGCCGCCCTCATGGGTCATTATTAGCTTTTTCATATTCTAAGGAATTACATTGTAGGTTTGAATGATAAATCGTTTGCCTGCCTGCCGGTATCTGTGCACCGTGGCTGTTATCTGTTCCACGAGCAAAAATAAGCCGTTGGGCACTTTCACGATAAAGTCGTTGTTATTGTCGAATTCGTGACGATTATATATCAATATCGGCGCGTTTTCTATTTTATTAAAAAGAAAAATAGCCTGCTGCCCCTCTGCCTCGTTAAAGATAAACACGTCGGGTCGTGGGTCGGTGCTGTCGATGATCTTTATGTGATTAAAAGGATCGTAGAGCTTGTTGAGCAGATGCTCAAGATAGATCACCTGCCCTGTGTGCGTGATGGCGTCGAGCACGTACAGCCGGTGTGTAGTGAAGCTGTTGAATAGTGTAATCAGCGGCTTTGCAAGCACCTTTAAATAGGCTATCAGTCGCGGCTGGCGGAGCGCTACGGGCAGCAGAAGCTGCAGGAGTTTATGGAAATCGACGTTAAACACTGGTGTACAATATATTTAGTTCGTTAGCAACTATGTAACCCGCCACGGTGCGGTATGTACGGCTTATCGACTGGTAGTTGGCAGCCTGTGCGGCTTTTGCTGCTGTTGCCAAAAGCACTACGTCCGACACGCCCGGCACAGCCTGCACGGCATCCGTCAACGCGCTGTTTATCACTACACCATCCCATGGCAGTGTAGCGAGATAGTTATTAATGGCATCTTCAACGGGCTTGGACGATGTCTGATTCAGTGCCTCCCCGTCGGCGTTGATGATTGATGCGTCGGTATAAACGCGCATCGACACGTTGATCAGGTCGGCGTCGTCGCTGATGATGCTGCAAAAGGTGCCTGCAAACTTTATCTTAGCGATATATGCTGTGAACGCTAACAACTCATCAGGTGCGAGCTTGGCCGGCACTCCGCCAGCCTCCCTGGCAACTTTAAGCACCACATCGCCACCACGTTCGGTGGCCGACGCACGCTTTATGATTTGCTTGGTTGTATCCACCGGGTCGTAGCTGTACTTATAGTCAGCATACTTCATCTCATCGCCAAGCTGAAACTGCAGGCTCTGGTTGCGATACCACTGCGCCGTACCCGGCACTGCTGCGGCCACTATGGCATCTACCTCGGCGCGGAAGACATCCCATAGTTTTTCGTGCGTCCAGATTGCAACGGCGGTTACAAATAACATCAGGCGCCACACGGCTACGCGGCTTTTGCTTGATAGCTCGGTAAGCAGCGTCTGGGCGCTGTCGATGTCAGGCTGCAGGTTGTGCAGCGCGACCATGGCCGCCTTGCCGGCAATCATCTCATCATATATCTCTGTTATCTTTCTGGCCATGTTATTTGTTTTTAAGTTGGAATATTTTCAATAGTAAGCATCCCTTGCAGGCTGTCTGCCAGTGCCTGGTGTTGCGCCCGCACGGTGTTCATATAGAGATAACATACTGATGTGTCGTCGCTCAACACAATCGGCAGCTGGTTTAACTGCATCCAGATGGCAATATTGGGATAGTCGTCGATGAGCGATGAGGGGGCAATAATACGTTTGCAATATTCGGGATGGTGCCACCCGCGCAGCGCTATCTCCAGATCGGGAATGTCTTCGATATTGTAAGTAAAAACCCCATTCTGCTCGTCGAAATACATTGGCCCGAGGCGCTCGGTATCGGGGTCGTACTCCACCATTACTACCGGATAAAATCCCTCTACCTGGTGCGTAGCTGCATCAAGCAAGTGGAAGCCGCCTGCTACATTCATGTTTTCGCTTACATACCTGCTCGGTAATGCGCTGTAAACTGTAATTATTCCGTTTTCGTTTTTTGCGTACATGCTTTTATTTTTAATTAATGGCAAAACCTGCAGGAGTTCCATTTGTCAGTGGCAACGGTTTAGCACTAAATGTTGCTCCGTAATCTGTAGAAACATAAACGACGTAACTGCCTGGCGAGAAGCTTGCAAATGCAATGTGTTGCCCCGTGGGACTAATATAGCTGTTGGAGATTGCGGTCATCTTTATACCGGCCGTAAGCCGGTAAGCAATATCTGTGAATGATGCACCAAAGTCGTCGCTATAAAATACATCGGCACCTCCTGCTAACAAAACATATCTGCCAGTGGTGTCGGTGCACAAAATTGCACTATTTACATTCCTACTCAGTGCTGTGTAGCTAAAGGCTGCTCCCGCATCAGCGGAAATATAAATTCGGTTTTTATTAACATGCGATTTAGAATACACACATCTGCCATCGGCAGATGTAGCAGCCGCAAGTGATGCATTAGCAAGTATTTTTGTCAATGTGGCCCCATAGTCATCCGACTTGTAAAGCCCTTGCACATAGTCAGAAACATACATCAGGCGCCCGTCCTGCGACAAACATACGTCGTTGGTATTGTATTGTGTGTTGCGGGTTATCCAGCTGGCACCCTGATTGGTCGACACCCGCAACCCTGATGTAGACAATCCGTTGACGAATGCAAATACATTACCATCAGCTGATACTTTAGCTCCTGTGCCATAATTGGCAACCTGGCCATCTGCGTGGATAGTAGTTCCTGCGTTAAGCGAATAATACGACTGCTGATTATCGCTATAAGTGCCCAACGCAAGGTACTTCCCATCACCTTTAGCATCCATGGGTCCCCAACGGTAATCTCCAGGCAAAATTTTACCTTTCCATGAGTTCCCGAGGTCTTGCGAATAGTAAAGTGTGTCGTGGTAAAAATAATTCAGGTACATCACCGGTAATTTTGAAACTGGTGGCGGAACTACATCTGCTGGTATTTGCATTTTTGCTAATAGCATTATACTCTTTGATCTGTTAAAGTATCCTGGCTAAATGTTGCCCAATATTCTTCGCTGTGCATAGTATTATTCACGCAATGTATCTGTATGTAATTCATCACAGAGCCTTTGTATTCGCCTGATATGATTCTGACACCGTCAGGCAGGGCAAGCGCATAGTCGCCTGTGATTAGCAGCGTTACAACCTTATTCTGTGCATGCGTAAGATTGCTGAAAGATAATGTTGTATTGGCTGTAAGTGTTTTTGTAAAGATAGCCCCGGCATCCCATTCTATTACGTTAACAGGTTTTATAACTATACGTCTATAAAATTCAACATCCAGGTCTTCGTCATCGATGCTTACCTCTGTTATTTGCTTGTGTTTCATATCGGGTATTTAACCAAAGAACCTCCTCTTTGGAGGCTCTTTGGTTTCAAAGTTTAATAAGAATAGGTTACAACAATCTCGTCATCATCATTGAGCGGATAGCCCACCTTTATCTTCAGGTCGTTGCCATCGCGTTCCCACCGGTTTGAGTCCAGGGCACCTACTGTTTCGTTGTTATCTTCCGGAATCATAAGCCCGTTCACTGCCACGATGGGCTTCACGGCAGGATGGGGCAATTTTCCGGGGGCAAAAACATCGGCAATAACGGTAATTGCATTAGCAGCCGATGGTTTGGTTGGCCCCGGCTTGATGACCTGGAATCCCGTAACGGCCACTCCTGATATTCCTGCAGCAATGGCTGCGGTTATCTTAGCGGCATCCCATACATCGTTAGCAGTTGCATTGTTGTTGTCGAATGATTTTCCGCTCGCTACCAGATCGCCGGCAGCATCTGCAACGAATATTTGTCCTGTTTTGCCTGCACCCACTTTAGCGGCTTTGGCAGCCAGGGCGGCATCAGTAACGGCAGATACTCCCAGATCGGATTTAACTTCAGCAGAACTCAATTCCGACACTCCGCCAGTACCATTTCCCAATAGGTATTTGCCGCTGCCCAGGGTTGATTTTCCGGTACCCCCCTTGTTAACAGCGAGGGTAGTGAATTCAGGTTCATAAGGGTGCGTGTGCGCTGTAGGAGTTCGTGCATCACTCAGCCGTGCATCGTTGCCCTGGCAAACCGAACTGGAGGTTGTGCCAAAGTTTTTGTTGAAGGCTGTATTTTTTGTAAAGGCAGGTTCCTTGGTAGCATCAGCTACGGTAATATTAGCCGTACCATCAAAGGCTACTCCGTTGATTTTGCGGGCAGTACTGAGCTTAGCAGCACTTGCAACAGATTTTGTGCTGTCAGCCGTATTGTCCACATTGCCAAGGCCCAGATTTGTTTTTGCCGCATTGGCATTAACATCCGACAGGTTGTTCGATTTCTTTAAGAAGTCCGCAGCCAGCTCGGCTATGTAATTCTTTATTTGCTTTAAATTTAACATCTTAGGTTTTGATTTTTAGTGTCGATTATTTAAATGTCTCGATGATCACTTCGTCATTACTCTCCAGGTCGAAGCCTGCATTATCGTTGCTCCACGTCAGGTAATCGTTTCCTGCAGTGTAGCTGTACACCGGATTAGTTCCGGCATCGGTATATTTAAGCCCGTTAACATATACCTTCACCAGTTCGCCAGGTTGTATCTCAAAGCTTATGGCGAGTTGTTTCGTGATTGTGTCATAGTTCTGGCTTACCGTTTCGCTTGTGTCGATCAGAATTACAGCCTCATGCCTCAGTGTTTTACCCTCTACCGAACCACCACCGGTGGTCAAATCGTTCCACTGCGCAGGCAGGCCGCCATACCGCTTAAGTTCGGTGCCGGCAAGTAGTATCATGCCCGGTTCGGGGGCAGTAACCAAATAGATGGGTTCGGCTTCGCTGTCGGTAGCCTCACCAAGTATGTAGATACCGTTTGCAGCGGCAGTTACATCGCGCGCATAGATGTCTTTGCCGGTAAATTGCGGCCATTCGGCTGCTGTGTTGCGAACAATGAAGCTGTCGCCAGGTGCCAAACCGGCGATAGCGGCTATGTCGGCAAATATCTGTTTTACCGGATTCTGCCAGCCTGTTATGCGGCCATATATGTCGATATAATCGACGAGAGGGAATGTCAGCCCGTTCTTTTGTTTTATTTTATCTATTAATGAAATAGCCATTTTTCCTCCTTTTAATTAGATTGAACAGTTACATTCGTCGAGCCCAGGCCGCTATTTGCTGATTTGTAAACCACATAGTCGGCTGTGGTTCCGTCGCCCAATTCGTATTCTGCTGTTTGCGAAGCGATATTAAAACCGCCCTCAAAACCGCCTACGTAGAAGTAAGGAGGATTGATATATCCACCTGACACCATGGCCTTTGGCACATAGTAGTAGATGTGTTCGCCTGCGGCTGCATTAGCCGTAAAGCTGCGGTAAGCATCTGTGTCGAAAACCATATTGCCGGCTTTGAGAAATGCATCGTTGAGCGGCGCATTTCCTGCTGCAGTACGAAACCCTGTTTTGTACTGAAACTTTACCTCCCGCGTTGGCGAGTAAATGTTTTCACCCGCTTTACTCGATACCTGCACACGCAGCTGTGTGTCGCTATTAATAGCTACGTTGATGGTTTCTGAACCGGAATTGCCGGTAAGGTCTTTCACCTTCGCCCACGCTCCTGCACCTTCGCGCTTCCACAGCTCGCGTGCGATTATGGGGTTGGTTCCTGCCGTTACGCTCCAGGTAAAGGTTGCAGCGTACGGTAATAATGCATAATTCTTCTCGAGCGTGATGCCACCGTTGAGGCTTGCCGAAGGGGCAGTATAGAGTTGCTGCTCTATCCACGCGAGGATTTCGTCGCTAAGATTGCGCAGCACTTTCCACTTTCCGGCTGCAATATTCGCTCTGTTGAGCAAACCCGGGTTGTCGATCAAGGCCAGCACAGTATCCTGCGGACGAATAATAAGATCGTTTACTGATACGTTCCCGCCCGCATTGCAATGCCAGGCATCGCCGGCAAGCACATCGGTTGGATCGAAAGCAGCAAAATCGCTTACCTCACGCACATTCCAGGCTTGTAGGTTAGTGCTGTGAATCTGAATTTTTCTTGGTTTTGCCATTTGTTAATTGTTAAGTTGATAAGTTATATCTACCACCATGCCGGGCATAAACCTGAAGCCCAGCATGTCTTCATTAAGTTGAATATCTGTGCTGCCATTGAGCATCGATGTACGATAAACATAATCATAGTTGCCAAACTCGCCGTCGTCGGGCTTACCCATGTAGGTGAGTTTGTTAATCACAATATTAATCACCCTGGCATCTATGCCGGTCATCGTTATTGTGTCGCCGCCTACGGTTGGCGACATACGCAGCTGCTTCAGGTCGTACACCTGCTGGTTTACGGTAGTATCGCCAAAATGCTGAATGCGCCAGTTTGCATCGTTTTCATAATTATAATCTGTTACATTGTCGCGCCTGGCTATCACCCAGTCGCCAACGGCAACCCCACCCTCTGCAGGTGTGTTGGGGTCTTCCGGATTGTGAATCCAAAAGTCGCCCTTGAGTATGTTGGTCATACCGCTAACGAAGTTTCCGCTCATCACGTCGCCGATTGCGCGCAGGTTCAGAGCGCTCTCAGCACCGAGCACTGCCGACTTCTTGAGCTTTGCAAGCCCGTTGAGCGCTTCGAGCAATAGCTTCACCTTTGCCCCGCCATCATCAGCGAGGTTAAAGAGGCTGTCGATCAGGTCGGCAAACTCATCCTGGTTAGGCTTGTCGCCGGTCTCGAAGTAGCCTTTTAATATTTGTCGTGTGCGTTGTGCCATTTTATTGTACAATAAAGTCTTGGTTAATAATCCAGTATCCTATGCCATCGCCGGCGGTTACCGCTTCTGCCAGGCCTGTAGCCGGGGTGATGGCGTTATTGCGATATTCGTCGGCCACATATTTATTGATGATTGCGGAGGTATTGAGTACAGTTCCGGCTTCTGGCTGGTCAGTGATGTCGGTGAGCACAGGATTGGCTGCAAGCATATCAAAAGCCCCTTCAATACTACCTGTGCATTGTATCACCACATCGAGCAGGCACTGCCCCACCTGTACTTTTACCCTATTCATAATTTGCTTTAAGGTATAATTTGCCGTTTTCCATTTTTATTTTTTCCAGCTTTATGCCATCGTCTTTAAGCTGCTTGCGTACCTCGCGGGTTACCTCATTCATGCTTTCGTCGTTTATCATCCCGGCAAGACCTACCCCTGTAAGCGGGTGTTGCTTCACCTCGCCTTTGTTAAAGAGGAGCAGAAAGCCTACCTGCTGATTGAGACTGTCGGCAACCACCAAGTCTCCTTTTTCGATCAGCAGGTCGGCATTATCATCCAATAGTATGTCGTTGTGTGTTGCCATATTTCTGATGACGCGTGGCCGTGGCATGTTGAGACGCGCGGGCCGTGCATCTTTATTTTCCTATGATATAGTTCCTGTGCCTGGTGCCGTGGTTCCTCCAATATGCGTTACCGGATCAACCGATACCGGTATTGCGGCGGCTACCGTTACGGTTGCCGACTTGATGTAGTTGTCGATAGCTGTTGTCAGCTTATCAGCAAACTTATCCATAGCCGCAGCCTGGTCGGTTTCCTTGGTCATAGCCAGGAGCATTGCTCCAATTTCAGTCTTTAATGTTTCTTTAACCAGCATTTCAATCTATTTTAAAACCTGTTTCAAATCCGTTTCTAACTTAGCCACTGCCTGCATGGTGGGCGGTAATGGCGTTCCTGATGGCCCCGCCGGTGTGCTTACCGTTAAAGTTTTGATGATGGATACCAGGCTGTTAAACAAATCCAGCAGGCTCACTCCGGATGCACTGATGGCCACCTTACCGGTTTTGCCGTCGGCTTCAATTTTCAGGGTGTTAAATTCCATCTTCACCAATTCCGGCGTATCCACCTTTATTATAGCCAGGTCGCGAAGCTGGCCACGGCTCATATCCATCAGCGTTACCATGCTGCCAATAGCAGGTTTTACCAACAGGCCGCCTGCTGCTTCAATACTAAAGAGCTTCACGCCTGTGAAAGTCATGTCGTTATAGCGCACGTCGGCTGTGGCATCGGTAGCTTTTACCACCTGTCCCACAAAGACAACCTGCCTTTGCGAGTTGCCGGCTATATGCTGTAGCGAATCTTTTATGTCGTTCAGTGTTGTGCTCATAGCTTCATTCCTATTTTCACCTCTCTTACACCACCAGACTTGCTGAATGTGGTTACCACCTCCAGCACGTAGTAGGTGCCATCTTTTATTTCGTAGTCGCGGTCGGTAATACTCACCTTGTAGCCAGCATCGCACCAGGGCACGAGCCAACCCGTAAAACTGCCTGAGTAGCCAGTATAGCTTTTGGTTTTGAGCTGCTCCCCGGCCATGCTTTTGAGGCTTGCCGGGTCGCTAACACCATCCATTTTTATCGTGATGGTGTCGCCGCCCTTTTCTCCGGCGGTTTCACGTATTACCTTACCATCCTTACTCTTACCTTCTACCACCACCTCTGTTTTGCGGTCTTCGGCATTGCGGTACTCCAGCTCGCTGCTTTCGATGTTTTGCTGGAAGCTGTAGGCTGCTTCCCCGAATATCTCTTTGTATTGCGGATGCACGTGCAGCACATCGCCTTTCATGTAAATATTGGCCTTGGTCTCCTCCTGTATTTGCTTTACCACCTTATAGGCGGTGGTATTGATACAGGTGAACTTGTCGTACTTAAACTGGTAATCGCACACCAGGGCGAAATCTCCGGCCTGTTTTAGCACATAAGCCAGCACATCGGCCACATCAGGGTTTGTAAATTCGATGTTGCCCACCGGCTTTCGCAGATTGTAGATGGCATCCTCGCACTTGATGCTGATGCTGCCGTCGTTGGTTTCGATGGCTTCAATAAAGCCTTCAAACTCTTTTACCAGCACCTCGTTGTAGCCTAACATTATCTTTACCGTGTCGCCGCGCTTTATCTTGCTTTCAATCTCCAAAGCCTTATTAAATACGCTCCCCGGCAGGGTGATGGTGGCCGTATCACTCAACTGCTCCACAGAGCGCGTTATCTCCACGCTGTCGATCATCAGCAGTTGCCAGGTACCCAGGGTAATATGCCAGCTTAGATTATGCAACATTGTTGGTTTGTTTTAAGAGTTCAAATACATCGTCAGAATAAGCTTTGATTTGATAAGCTTGATTGCCCGCCCCTTTGGTATGTGGAAGATCGAGAGTTTCTATTACTATCATGTTTATGCTGCGGTTATTCAATAGCGGGCAAATTACCTTGATAGATTCGTGCAGCTCAAAATAATCGTGCAACCGCCCCACCTCCTCTGGCTCGTCAAGTGTATCGCTCATAAAAATACCTGTGATAGTAATCTCCACATCGTCCTCTGTCCATCGCTCCTTTACTGTGCCGCGCGTGGTTCCTTTTGCTACCTGACGCCGTGTAATGCTGTTTTTGAACGATAATGAGATAAAAGGGTCAATAGGAAATTGAAACTGATTGAGCAGCGGGCTGTCAAACACAAGCGGGTACTGGTGCCTGATAGCCGAAAAGTCATCGGCGATAGCAACATTGCCCGAGTTACGGTCATAGTTTATCACCGACACATCCATCGCCTGGTCATCGATGCGGTCGGGGTTTATCACCACCACCTTATTGTTAAGCCAATAAGGTGGTACATTAAAACCGGTGGCTCTTACGCTTGTCATGCTGTTGCCCTCGCCTGGTTAAGTACCTGTTGCATTATTACCTCCACCTCGCGGCGCAGGTTGTTTGCATTTTCTTTCAGGGTGCCGCTAAAGGTTATGGTTTCTACCATGTTGCGGAAGTTGATATTGATCTCGGTGTTGCGGGTGCCGCCTTGCACAATCGTTTCGGTACCTTTGCCCGCAGCATCGCTGCCAGCTAACTGATTGCCTGGTGCAACGCCGGCAGGCTGTCCGGATATTGCTGAATCAATACCTGGTATTGCTTCACCCTTTTTCTTTTTCTGCGAATCAGCCCAGCTCTTAGTTCCTTTCACCACACCCTCACCGTAAGCCTCGCCAACATCTTTGAACTTATCTTCCGGGAAGATTTTATTCCACAATCCTTTAATCCACGCAATTGGCTTAGCCAAAGCGTTTATTATCTTGTTGAGAATAGCCCCGACGAATCCCCAGAGCTTGCTAAAAACATCTTTGATTGGTTGCAGCAGATTATCGTTGAGCCAGTTAGCTATGCCAGAAAATGTACCGGTTATCCACGTCCATATCGATGTAAAGAAATCTGCAACAGCAGATGCTGCCGATGTGATAATGTTCCATAGCCATTGAATGCCTTGCCATATTCCACCAATTACCCACTTCCAAACATTAATGTAAGCCATGAAAACGGGTTTTATGATATTATTCCAAATTGTAGAAATTACCACACCAATATTGCTAAACACTGCCTTCACAGCCTCCCATACGCCAAAAAGTATTTGCCTGAATTTCTCGGATTTTTCCCATAATAATTTGAACATTCCTATCAATAGCGATATTCCAAGTACAACCCAGCCGATTATAGGGATGTTGTAGATTGCTGTACTCAAAGCTTTGACAGCAGCGGTAAGCACATAGGTAGCACCGGCAGCCAGAAACGACATTCCCATCCAGGTGCCATCGGCATATACCAGCGCCCAGGTATCTGCAACGGCACTTCGCATCTTCTTAGCACGACGGCTAATTGCGGCTCCAAGTGCAGTCTCGCCAATGCTTGCCATTGCATTTACAAGCGTAAGTGTGGATACTGCCCCTTGTAAAACGGTAACTCCGGCTGTTACTGCCGGTAAAGCACCTTGTACGATGCTGAATAAGCTAATTTTAAAATCGTCAAAGCGGGATTTGATACGGCTCATTTTTTCGGCAAAGCTGCCCATGATGATGCCCGCCTGCTCCTGTGCTGCATTGGTGCCTGCAACTGCAGTGGTATAGCGCTCTATCTCTTCTGTGCCACTAATGAGTGCCAGGGCGGCATTTTGGTTTTCGCGCCCAAACATCTTAGTGATCAACGCTGTGTCATTGATGGCAGGCTTCAGCAATTTTAACCGTTCGGCAAGCGAAAGGCTCTTATCGCCCAGGGCATCTATGCTTATTCCATAAGCGTCCATCTCATCACCTACCACCGACTTCATAAACCTGCCCTGCGACAGGATAGATAGCGTATTGCGGATTGCGGTGCCACCCTCTGCACCACGTTTACCAGCCTTGTCGAGTACCTGAATGGTTGCATTTAATTCCTCAAAGGATACGCCTGCCATCTTTGCGGCCATGCCGGAGGTGTCGAGGGCTGCTTTTATCTGTGGGAGCTCTGCCGATCCTTCACGGGCAGCAGCAGCCATCACATTCATCATATCAGCCATCCTTTTGCTTGCCTCAATAGGATCGTCAAGCGATACCTGATACTGATTCATAGCCGAGGTGAGTACCTCTGTTGCAGCAGCAGGATCGTTACCAAGCGTTTTACTCAGTATGCTTACCGATTTGCCCATCGCTTTCAATGCTGCCGGTGTTTTGGCTATTTCTGGCCCCAGTTGCGACAGTATTAGCTTATAGCTTTCTACGCTCTTAGCTGCTCCGCCACCAAACTCCTTAGCATTCTGACGTGCATATCCCCCTATCTCTTTCAGGTTTTTCCCGGTAATACCGGCAATAGCTGAAAGCTCGCTCAACTGACTGTCGTATTCGATGCCAGGCTGGATAGCAGCATCAATACTTTGCTTTACTGATGTAAGCGCCTGGCTGATATTATTGAGCGCGAATGCCTGATCGCCTAAACGTCTTAATACAGACCCCAGCCGCGTCACCTTTTGCGTGGCAGTATTGCTCGCAGCAGCTACTGCGGTAATGCCGGTAGCGGCGTTACCTGAAACAGAAATAATATAATTTACACTGCTGTCCATTTATTTTCTATCTTTGGGGCTATGAATATTCTTGCTGTAATACTTGTTTTGGCTGTAGGCGCCTGTTTTTTTTACATCGCCTACGCACTTATCGAGGCTGCTGTAATCTCATTCATTACCTGGCTCAAAGGAGGAGACGCAAGAACCAAAAACGACAGCCAATCATGGATTGATGCGTACAGAAAGCGTAACAATCTTTAGCTGTTGCTCCGGCGCTCCTTTTCCCGTATGTCGGCCAGTTGTGCGTATGTCTCTGACCACTGGTAATCGTTGAGCGTTTCCGGGTTGATGTGCAAATAATAGCGCATCATGGTGTTGAGGTAACCGATCCAGTTTTTTTCTAAACTACCGGAAACGCCTTCTATAAATTTACCAGCTCAGCCTCCTTTACCGCAATCAGGTCGGCCAGTTTTGCCGACGCGCCAAAAAACAATTCATCATCCGTTTTTATCGCCTCGCTACCACCAAGCCAACACGCATTTAGCAGCAGCTCATTACTTTTCATGGGGTTGGTTTGCGCTACGGTAGCAGAATAGGCCAGCGATTGCCTGTCAGGCTTTTTCAAATACCCGATATGCCCGTCCACTTTTATTGCCGACACCTTGCCGTACTGCTTTTTCCAGGCGTCTATTTGCTCCTGGCCTACCTGGCCTGTCAATTTTTGTTCGTCCATGCTCTTGTTTGTTTTTACGGTTTCTGATTCTGTACGCGCAAGGCTATCCAGGGCAGGCTTACCTCCATAAATTTATCGCCCTGCTTCATCTCTTTGGCATCCTCGGTAAATTCGATACCACGGATTTTGTCGGTAACGGCCACATCGCCGTTGCTGGGGTTGCCATACACTACTACGGCATCCATGCGCAGGTTTAGCACACTGCCTTTGCCCAGGGCTCGCAGGGTTTCAAGCTCGCTTTGCAACATCGAAAACTCTCCTTCGTAGCTAAGGTTGCCTCGCTGTATGTGCTGCGGCTCATTGCCTTTGCCATACACGGCTTCTTTTTCCTGCTTGCTGCTGTACTTTACGCCACGCGCTCCGGTTACTATCCGCCCACCCAGTTCGAGGGTGATGTCGGCATATTCATATTGTCTGCTGTCGAACATGATATTTATTGTGTTATGATTTTAAATCCGAGGTTTACCTCGATGTATTTTGCATACCCAAAGGGCTTTACGCGCAGACTTACTACTATCTTGCCCGTAGCAAGTACGTTCAGGGTAGGGTCAACCAGGCACACCACTCCGGTGTCGTTTTGGTCGGCGGGGTCGTTGCCCAGCTCACCATTCACCGTCATGGCATTGATGATGGCATTCTCCACCTTGTTCTCGATGCTTTTGGCATACGACACACTAACCTGCCCCTGGTCGTTTACGCTCACCTCGTCGAGCAGCTCGGTAGTCATAGTTTCGTAAGCCAGGCGGTAAGCCTTATCGATAACCCGGCGCACGGCTATACCGTTGTAGTCGTCGGTAGGTAAAGTGGCAAGTGGGTCGTCGGTAATGAAGTACCCGGCACGGCCTACGTGCTGCCGCAGGGTGATGTAGCCTTTGTCGTGCAGCATCTCAATGTCGGCATTCTCTACTTTCTTGTCGCCTATGTAAGCGTAACCTGCTGAATAAATTGCCCCATTTTTTACACGCCCGGCATTGCGTTGCACAGGCATCATTGCCAGCCTGCCGGCCAACAAGCCAATAGCGCAACCGGTGCCCGATTCGGTATCGCCGACAAATACGGCAGCAGCGTTATCGGTGCGTTCAGTAAGGTCGGTAAGTGAGGCGCCTGTATAGGCAAGGCCTGCTACAACCACAAACACCGGTGCCTTCATGGTGTCGTCGGTATAGTTGCGCACCAGCATGGCTGCACTGAGTGCTGTAAACACATCAGCATCCATGCCGCCAGTGGTCACAGATTCGTAGCTGACATCGGGTGTGCGGTGCACAAACAATCCACGCAAGCGGCCATTGGCTTCGTGCAGCAACGACTTTACGTTGTCGGCTATGGCGAGGTCGAGCATTTGTGTCATCGTTACCGTATCGGCGTAAGCACGCAGCCATAGCTCCGTTCCGTCGCCGGCGGTTTCATAAAACTCACGCAGCACCTTGTGCAGACCCGGGTTATTCTCGAATGTAATTCCAAGCACATCCTGTACATCGTCTATGCTTCGCACCGTGTAGGTGGTTTTTAGCGCAAAGGTGTCGGGCACTGCCACACCTGTGGTCATCAGGCCATACACGCCATCGGGCGAGGGGATCACTCTTCCAAGAGCGCCATTTTGATAGTTAATTTTTATCTTCGGGAGCATCGTTTACCTCCTTACGGGTTATGGTTTGTATCTCTGTTTGCTTAAGCGAATGTGCATGCAGCTCTGCATGATGCAACTTGCTGAATGCGGTACCATCGGCGGTGAAGTAGAAAGCGTCGCACGTATGTGTTGCAAAGAGTTCTCTGGCTGCTTCGTTGATAAATTCAGGAGCTGCTTGCTTTGCTGGTTTTATTTTTTTGCTCATTGCTACTTCCTTTTAAAGATGATGAGTTTTAAAACTGCTGCACCCAGGTCGGCGGCTTCGTCGATCATTGCATTTGCATCTGCATCGAGATATGCCTTGGCAAGCTCTATTGCCTCATCTGCAAGCTCTGGCTTCAATCTGTGCAACGAATCGTAGCCACGCCGAAGCGCAAGCTTTAGCACCGGACCGTCGAGCATTTCTACTATGCCGCGCGCAACTATTTTTTCGTCCAGGTTAGCGGCTAAGTCGTCAAGAACATCGTATGGTTTCATAATCTCTTTTTGTATTTCATTAATTAGCTCCTCCTCTTTGGCTGGTATTCGATATGCATGTGATTGCTCTCGAGCACTACGTCGAAATCGACGCCCAGCCTTTTTTTGATTTCGCGATGCACACTATGAAGCACCTTGACTGTAAAGTAAAATGTGCGTGCGTCGAAAGCGCCGCCGGAATAGTGTAAAGAGGTAAAATCATGCCCGCCATCTACAACGCTTGTTATCACAAGCTCCTGTCCGTGAGTATCGTACACCCCATCTACTACCTGCATTGCAAATAACAATTCAGGCCGGATGCCTTGTATTATAACTGAGTTGTCCTTAAGGCGCATTTTTACCGGTATATTTTTGTATAGCCGTAATCTACAGCGGTGACTTTTAAATACGTAAAGTTAGGCGGAATCGTGAAGGTTTCGCATGGTCGCGGATCGTTGGTGTAGCGTGTTTCTACTATTTCAGACTTCCAGAACCCTGGTCTGTGTGTCCATACCTCTATTTTGAATTTTGGCAGCTCCTCGTCCCACCTTTTGTCCGTCCAGCAGGCTTTTATTTTGCCATTTTCTTTTGAAACATCAAAACAATATTTCATCAATAGGTTAAACTTACGCTTAGATAAATCAGTGACAACAACAGCAGGCTTTTTCAGCTTTATTTTGCAGTCGAAGATAACCTGATCTTCATTGCAGTTGTCAAAAGGAATTGTTTTAATCCGGATGATCACCTCCTCCTGATCACCAGTGCCGATTACATA
The DNA here is from genome assembly GCA_035647615.1 of Bacteroidales bacterium. Lineage (NCBI taxonomy): Bacteria > Pseudomonadati > Bacteroidota > Bacteroidia > Bacteroidales > Bacteroidales bacterium. Next base: position 34,611 of record DASRND010000018.1, read on the forward strand.
ATAAGGGATATAAGTATTCACCATCACTATTTTGCCGGTGCCTTTGATAATTTGTCTTGTAAACGACTTACAAAAAGATGGATTAAAAGCGCTAATTGATACCTTATCTGTAATTATGACCTCGCCGGCGTCAATAGTTGACTGTTTAAGTGCCGGGCATTGACTGTAATACCACGTAAAATAAGGCACTTCTTTTAAGTCTGAAATAGCGTTGCCAATTTGACTTTGATAGAAATAATAAATAGTTAACGCCCCTGCGGTTGCCTGTTTTACCTGTCGCTCGTCCTGCATATTAGGTTTGCCGGTATATTGATAAATAGCAAGGGGGTTGAGTTCAAACATATCTCCATCTCGCCAAAGCCCTGCTTTGACGACAACACCAATTGGATTCCCGTTTGGGTGTTCCGGTTGATTGCTGTTAAGAGCAGAAATCACCATGCCGTTGTCCTTGTGAATTTCTGAAACCTCTTGTTTTCCTGTCATGTATTTTGTTTTCCCTTGCTCATAATAGGTAAACACCCAGTCACCGGTTTGTAAACCCTGTGTTTGTCTCAAAATTAGCCCGGTTACGTGCTCTACGCCTTGTGGACGCATTGGAAGCTCCTGCGCTGTTAGCGCACAGGAGAAGAGTGCAATAAATGCAAATAAAATTAGCAATTTAAACTGTTTCATTGTCGTTTTCTGTTTTTGTTAATACTTCTATCTTCTTATTCAGTTTCTTGTTGTTGCATGTAAGCGTTGCGACTTTTTTGCGCAACTCGTCAACTTCTGCACGCAGCAGCCGGTTGTCGGCACTCACGCGGTCGATGTCGTTCTGCACGTCCATCAGCTTTTTGGCGTAGTTCTCTGCCAGCTCCTGCCAGATTTTAACCGCACGCTCTACGTTCTCAATCTCGATAGTGCGCGTTTGTGCCATGCTTTTCCGCCTCCCGGCAATCCATCCTGCCAGTCCGGTTATAGCGCTAAACACTGCTGTTATTATCATTTCCTTCATCCGTTTCAGCACATTTTTTTGTTGTTAATAAACCCCCGCCCACCGGGGCGGGGATTTTGTCTCCACAGCCCTTGTGGCTGTGGGTCTTCTTATTCTCGGGCTACTCGCACGCTTTCAACTGCGCTTTCACCCTTTCAGTTATGGGTTTTTACGTTTATGCTGTTTGCACAATGGGGATCACCCCTTTGGCATCAGCCCATCGGGCACGGCCACCGGCACGCACCAGGGCGCTGTAGATGTCGCCGTAGTAGGTGGGGTCGTTCACGTTTTCAAACATCTTTATCTCACCAATGGCCGATTCTACCATGTCTTTTTGCCAGCATATTGCGGCATAGCCATGCGTGTTGGCCTCGGCAGTTGCGGGAGCTACTACCGTGGGGGTAGCTTTGGTCATCAGTGCCACGCTGCTGCGCTCCATTATGTTGAAACCATAAAGGCGTGTCAGCACACCGTCGGGCAGGTTGGCGCTCTTGAGCAGCTCCAGGTTAGCCACAGTGCTGCCGGCCATCTCGGCCATCAGCTCGTCATACATTATCGACGGCAACAAGCAGAAGCGGTTCTCTTTAGGCACGTTCAGTTTGTTCATCATCAGCCGGGCTGCGGCCAGATCGGCGGATGAGAATTTCTTCAACGCCTGACTGTTGGGCCCGTTGCCGGTGCCGGCAACGCCACTGGTGCTTATAAACTTACCACCCCCCCACGCTACTGCTGTGTTGGCAGAGGCGTTAACGTTTTTACTCAGCCAGTCGAATATCGTCCAGTCGCTGATAGCCTCGCGCAGTGAACGCACGTGGGCGCCCAGTACGCTTTCGATTTTATCGTAACTCAACTCCACCTTTTCCACGTCGGTAATATTTATCGGTGCGGTGGTGAACTCATCCAGCAGATAGATCACGTCAATGTCGGTGCGGGTAACTACCGTTGCTGGAAGTACTGAGCGGTTTTTGGTTACCACCGGATCCGTGCCGGCGTTGGGCATGTGTACTATTTTGCCGTTCACAATGTTGTCTTCGTCCACGCGATAGGCGTGTGCAAGGAACTCGCTGCTGCTGGCCAGTTGGTCGAGGATGTATTTCCTCCAGATTTCTTGATTCAGTCCCATTTCTTTAAAGTTTTATTTCGTTTCCATACTCGTTTTTGTACAGCGCCTTAAAGCGCTCCGGGTCGTTAGCTTTCATAGCAACAAGCTCTTTTGGCGCCTTGCGCTGGTAGTCGTTAAATGTCCAATCTTTGCGTTGATCATTGGAAGGTTCGCCAAACTCGTTCACCATGCGGCGCATGGCCGGTAGGCTCTCGATGATGGTCTTGCCATTGTCGAAGTCTTTTTCCAAAATGGCTTTGTAGGTGTCTTTATGCTCCGCTTTGATGCGTCCGGTGCCTATGGCGCTGGTAAGCATACTCTCGATAGCTACTGTGTGCGCCTCTTTTTCTTTGTTCTCGTAGTCGGCCACCTTAGCTTTCAGGGCTTTGTTTTCGGCTTCCAGGGCATCGGCACGGCTTTTTTCGGTATCGGCAGCATCCTGCATGCTTTCTACCACCTTCACAGCCTCGTCCTCGTTGGCTTCGTTTTTCAAACCCAGTTTTTGAAATAGGTTTTTCATGTTCGGTTTACTTAGTAAATTATTGAATTGATTAAAAATTACGGCTGCTTTATTTTGCCCGTCAAGTTGCGCTGGCAGCTTTACCTTTACGCCGTCGAATATCTCTGTAATTATTCCGGCTTTTAATGCCTCATCAGCGGTGATCCAATGATCCTGCCCGTCCATGTACAGTGCTTTCACCTCATCAGGCTCAATAGCCATGCCCTCGGCAAGTATATCTACAAGGATGTTTTCTACCTTTTCCATATCGGCAGCAGCGCGTGCCATATCTGTAGCATTGCCATAACCGCCTCCCGATGCCCGGTGAAGCATCAGCATTGCATAGCGGTTCATCTTTACCGGTTTGCCACAGAGTGCGATTATTGCGGCCATGCTCGCAGCTACTCCGTCGATGTAAATAGTGATGTTGGCTGCGCTGTTGCGGATGATGTTAAAAATGGCAATACCCTCGAACACCTCGCCCCCGTTGGAGTTGATGTGTACGTTAATGTTTTTGTAACGATTCTCGGCATCGGCAAAATCGTTGGCAAAGCCCCTGCTATTCACGTCCTCGCTGTACGAGCTTATTATGCCGTAAAGCAATATCTTGCAGGTGTCTGCCGAGGTAGCATGTATGTTATAGTATCTTGCCATCGTTTAATTTCCTTCGCAAGCGGCTTCGCAACCTTCGCAATTGATTATCTTTTTGTTTACGTGCATGTGTCAACCTTTTTTAATTATTGCGGCAAATCGTCTTATTTCGCCTCCATTTTCTGCTGCAAATATGATATACATTGAGCTTTAATTGCAAATCCTTAGTTTTCCATTTAGTTAAATCCCGAAATGGTTTAGTTAAATCCCGAAATGACAAACTAACTATTTGTGCGCAAACCCGCGTGTGTCTATGTTTGTGGAAAATTTAAAAAACAAAATGGCACAATTTAGCAAGGCAGAACGCGAAAACAAAATCAGCTATGCCAAAAAGCTCTATGTAAAAGGCTTCGACTACCACACCATCGCCGACATGCTTGGTGTGTCGGAGCTAACGGTAAGCCGGTGGTCGCAAGAGCGCGATTTTGAAACAGCACGGCGCGCATCGCTCATTAGCCTGGCCGAAATTCGCAACGCCATCCTGAACACTTACGACCAGATGTCGCGCGGCGAAAAACCCACCTTCTCGCCAGACCAGATCGTTAAGCTCACCTCTTCGCTCGAAAAACTCTCGCCGGTCAATAAATCCCTGGCCTGGGTGGCAGAGGGTTTCGACCAGTTGGCCGACAGCTACCTGGCCGAGGTGCAGCGCACCAAAAGCGAAAAGGGCAAGCAGCGGCTTTATGAGGAACTGAAAAGCGTGCGCCGACACATGGACAAGGTGATGGACAAAGTAAATAAGGAGGTGCTGGATGGATAGCGTTAAAGAAATACGCAGCCGCTTCGCCGCCCGTTCGCAGGAAATTTACGAAAGTACCTGGCAAAACTTCCTGCAGGAATCAGAAGAGGACAAACAGAAACGCATAGCCTTGCTTTTAAAAGACTATGCTGCTTTTGTTTCGTATTACTTCCCGGCATGGGCTACCTCGGGTAGTGGCAAATTTCATGTAGCTGCCGCAAACCGAACCGCCCGCGAAGGCAAACTGATGGCTGTCTTTGAGTGGGCGCGAGGCCATGCCAAATCCACCCATTTTGATATTATGATACCCCTGTGGCTGAAAGCAAAAAAAATGCTGCATGTAATGGTACTGGTAGGCAAAAATGAAAAGAACGCCCAGACCCTGCTTAGCGACCTGCAAGCCGAATTGCAAAACAACCGCCGCTACATTGCCGACTTTGGCGAACAACTGCTGTGGGGCAACTGGGAGGAGGGCCGCTTTGCTACCCAGGACGGCTGTGGCTTTTTTGCCCTGGGACGTGGCCAAAGCCCCAGGGGATTGCGCTACCGCCAGCACCGCCCCGATTACATCGTGCTTGACGATGTGGACGATGACGAGCTGTGCCGCAACCCCGACCGCGTGACACAGATTACCGACTGGGCTTTAAAAGCCCTATACTTTGCCATGGACATGGGCAGGGGCAGATTTATCGTGGTAGGAAACCGCATAAGCCACAACAGCCTGGTGGCTCGACTGGCCGATATGCACGGGGTTTATCACGACCGTGTGAATGCACTCGACGATAAAGGCGATCCGGCGTGGCCCGAAAAATACAGCAAAGAGGAGATACAAGCTGTGGCCGATAAGCTGGGCTACCGTGCCTCGCAGCAGGAACTCTTTAACAACCCTATTACCGAGGGTGCCGTGTTTAAGCGCGACTGGATCATCTATGCGCCGGCTCCACGCATCAACACCTATAATACGATTGTCAGCTACTGCGACCCAAGCTTTAAAAACAGCCGCACCAGCGACTACAAAGCCATCATCACCATAGGCAGAAAGGATAAGAACTACTACATCATCAACAGCTTTGTGCGCAAATGCAGTATAGGTGAAATGGTGCGCTACTGGCTCGACTTCCACCAGAACCTGCCACAAACAGCACTGGTGGGCTACTACATGGAGGCCAACTTTTTGCAGGATTTAATCCTCGACGAGTTTCAGAAAGAAGGCATTACCCGGGGCTGGCAGTTCCCTGTAAGAGCCGATGCACGCAAAAAACCAGATAAGTTTGCCCGCATCGAAGCCATCAGCCCCCTGTTTGAACGCAACCTGGTGCTCTTCGATGAACGCCTTAAAACCTGCCCCGACACCGAGCGCCTTATCGACCAGCTCTTGAGCTTTGAAAAAGGAAGCCGCGCACACGACGACGGACCCGATGCCGTAGAAGGTGCCGTGTGGATTATAAACAACAAGCTCCGCGAATCAACGCCGCCGGTACACATCCGCCGTAATCCATTCACCAACCCAAAAAGATTTTAGGAATGTAAAGACGCACGGACGTGCGTTTCGTCAACATATACAAAACAGACCACATGAACACATTCATCACCGAAACCGACTACGATGCCGCCATCCATACCGAGATACTCAACGCCATCACACGAACCGAGAGTGGGCTGCTCGAGATAATAGAAGCCCAGGCCGTGGAGGAGATAGCCGGATACCTGGCATCACGATACGACACTACGAAAATATTCAATAAAACAGGCTCCGACCGCCACAGCCTGCTGCTTATGTTTGCCATCGACATAACGCTGTACCACCTGCATGCCATACACAACCCCGTAAAGTTCCCTATGGTGCGCAAGGACAGGTACGAACGCGCTATCGACTGGCTAAAGCAAGTGCAGGATGGCCAGATAAACCCGACCGGCCTGCCACTGGCTACCGGAACAGGCGGCGACCAGGGCGGAGCTATCAACTATGCTATTGCATCAAACCCAAAACGAAATAACCATTACTAATAATCATGGCAGTAAAAAAAGCAGAATCCAAAAACCTGGTCATACAGCAGGTCATATTTTCGCAGCCTAAGCGCGACAACCTCGACATTGCTAAATGGCGCAACGCAATCAAAAGCGCAGAGAGCATCAACCTGCCACGCCGGCACGACCTCTACGACATCTACAACGATGTGCTGATAGATGCACACCTCTCGGCGGTGATACAAAAACGCAAAACAGCAGTACTTACCGGCAACATACAATTTGTTAAAAACGGCACGGCGGACGAAAATGTAACGATGCAAATCGACAGTCCCTGGTTTCGCTCCTTCATTGCCGATCTGATCGACACCATACTCTGGGGACACAGCGTGTTTCAGTTTTACCGACTGGGTAATTGGATCGCCTACGACCTGATTCCGCGCAAGCATATCAACCCTGTGCATGGCACCCTGCTACGCACGCAAACCGATACCACCGGCCTGCCATACCGCGATGGAGCTTACCAAAACCTATTGGAGGTAGGCAATCCCCGCGACCTGGGTTTGCTCTGCAAGGCGGCCCCGCACATCATCTACAAGCGCAACGGCATGGGCGACTTTGCACAGTTTGCCGAAATATTTGGACAGCCCATGCGCGAAGGTATATACGATGGCTACGATGAAGTGGCACGCCAAAAACTGCGCGAAGACCTCGAAAACATGGGATCGAGTGGTATTTTTATTCATCCGGAAAATACACAGATCAATCTTATCGACGCCCCGGATAAATCCGGAAACAGCGATTTATACACCGACCTGATAGACCTGTGCAATGCCGAGGTGAGCAAACTCATCCTTGGCAACACCCTCACCACCGACCAGGGCGACAAGGGTACCCAGGCACTGGGAACCGTGCACCAGGATGTGGAAGATAAGATTGCCCACAGCGACCGCCGATTTGTGCTCGACACGCTCAACTATGAACTGACCGACATCTTATCCAGCCTGGGCATCAATACCACAAATGGCGAGTTTGTCTTTGAAGAAAAAACACAGGTTGACCTCTCGCAGCGCGTAATCATCGACATGCAACTGGCCAGCCGTGTACCAATTGATGACGACTACTGGTATGAAACTTATGACGTACCCAAGCCAAAAAATTACAAAAAGCTAAAAGCCGAACAGGATGAGCAGCGCAAAGCACTCACGGCGGCAAGTGCGGCAAGTAAAGACGGACGGACGTCCGTCTCTAAAGATGACAAGAACGAAACCGAAAATCTTTTCAAACGCTTTTTCAATTTTTTCGCATAAGCCCCGGCGGTAGGGGTCGCACAAACGTGCGCCTTAACTTTACCGGGGCTGAAATAGCAGCCCTATACCAAAACCAAAGCGGCTGCCCTGTGCATGGCTCCACGGCCTTTGTTAACGTGGAACTGCCGCAACCGCCCGCCACCGGCATCGACGAAAAAACAATGCTCGAAATATATGTGGATGTACAGGGGCATGTAAAGACGCACGGACGTGCGTCCCTGCACATCAACCCCGACCTCTACCGATACACCCGCGACAATCTCACGGCGGCCATCGACAAGGTGTATCCGGGCTTAAAGTACGACCACCCCGATTTTGATATGGCCATGAAACTACGCAACAATGCCAGCCGCTTTGCCGGATACAAAACTGCCTGGCAAACCGCCGAGCTTATGGATGTAGATGATACAGATGCCATAAACAGCATCAATAAAAAATACAACACGAACTACATGCGAAGCGAGTACGAACATACCGTGCGCAGTACCCGTGCCGCCAAAAACTGGCAAAACTTTGCCGCCGATGCCGACCTTTACCCCTACCTGGAGTACATGCCCAGCACCGCCGGAACTCCCCGCAGCGAGCATATGAAATTGTATGGCGTAATAAAGGCTTTGGATGACCCATTTTGGGATACCTGGCTGCCGCCTGCAGACTGGGGATGCAAGTGCAGCGTGCAGCAACGCCGCAGCGATAAAGGTACTACCCAACCACCGGAGGAGATAAAACAGCCGCCCCAGGCAATGCGCAACAATCCAGGTAAGGATGGGCAGATATTTACCGATAAACATCCGATGATTAGTAAGGTAAGTAAAGCAACATCTGTACTTATTGAAAATGAAACCAGTTTTTTGAAATTCAAACACGAAACCAGAAGTGTTCTTGATATTGCTACGGATTTTATTGGTAATGTGTTTAAACTTGAAACAAAAACATCAACATTAGATGTGAGGATAACTAAAAATTCAGTTGAAAAAAACTTGCGGTGGGATAAATGGTTTGATACAAGATGCCAATCATTGATAAACCTGCCTGAACTAATAAATAAATGTAATTATATTGGTTCAAAAAAAGTAATCAAAAGTGATTACACAAATGCTCAATGGGTGAAAAAAAGGAAAATAAAGAATTATCATTTTTTTGAAATAGACGGAGGTTATCAGTTTGATATTGAAGAGAGATGGGATGGACAGATAACACTTTACAATATTAAAGTGATAAAATAAAAAAGACATCCAGGGTGCGGTACCACTTACCGTAACTGTGGCCGGTCTGGATGTCGTTTCACGCACAAAGATAATACAAAACATGACACCGCAACAATTTTCGCAAAAATTAACACAACATGCCGCGCAGGTCAAACATTACATCGAGCGCGATGCCCCGCGTATCATGGGCATTGAGGCGGTGAACCACTTCAAAAAAAGTTTTTTGGATGGCGGTTTCACCGACAGCAGCCTGGTGCCCTGGAAACCCGCAAAGCGAACCGTGAGCAACAGCTACTGGTATGGCTTCGAGTACGGTTCGCGCGTGGCCACACCCGATAACCACCCGCGCCGCTGGAAGGCTAAAGGCAAGTACAAGCCCCGCAAGGCCAACCCTGTAACCAACTACAGCCCCGCTGCCACCAAACGCAAAGCCCTTAACGGACGCACCGGAGACCTGAAAGACAGCATACAGTACCGGCTCGAACCGGGGCGCGCCATCATATTCAGCGACCAGCCCTATGCCGACATCCATAACAGTGGTGGACAAGCCAAAGTGTTTGGCCGCAAAAACACCACCATGCCACGTCGCCAGTTCATCGGCGACAGCATAAAGCTCAAAGCAAAAATAAAACACGAACTCATCAAAGACATCAACCGCATTCTCGGAACGTAAAGACGCACGGCCGTGCGCCTCAACCAGGAACGTAAAGACGCACGGCCGTGCGTCTCAACATAACAATATCAATACAATGGACATCCTGTATCAATCAATCGTAACGCGCCTGCAAAGCAAAATTGCAGAACCCCTGTGGATAGACCTCGAAGCAGGGCAGATAGACAGCCTGGACGAGAACTACCCCGTGCAGTTCCCTGCCATCTTCATCGACCTGGCCAACTGCCAGTGGAACAACCTGGGGCAGGGACACCAGCAGGGCGAAATAACAATAGGCATACGCCTGGCTCTCGACATTTATGCCGACTTCCACGCCGGCAGCCCTACCCTGGCCGATGCCGCACAACAGCTAAAGCTGCTAAACCAGGTACACGCCGCCCTGCATACCTTTGGCGGCCACGTGCTGGAGGATGGTAACGGTGGGTATCTGGACGTGCATTTTGGCAAGCTCATGCGCACGGCCTTCAACACCGAACGCCGCGCCGATGGCCTGCGGGTTTTTAATATGACCTACACCACTGCCATCTATGATGCCTACGCTGCCAAGCAATACCTCAAGGTGCAAGCGGTGCCACATGTGGTGGTGCAATAAAAAAAGCCCCGGTACCAGTCCGGAGCTTTTGTAGTAATAACCCTGCAAGGTTATAATCAGCCATTATAACCTTGGGGCTTTATCATGCTTCTGTTCAGCATCCATCCTTTTCTTAAACTTCTCAAGCTCCCACTGGT
>DASRND010000019.1 GCA_035647615.1 Bacteroidales bacterium
TGCCAACGCACAATCGAGAGTGTGTGGGCTGGCCTCTCCGCCAGCTGGCGGAGATTGAGGGGTAGCGGGGCGTTTTTAAAATAAAAATTCTTATCTGATATTTATGTTTTAAAAGACATCAGCTAAACAGTAATTATAAAAAAAGAAATAATGAAACAGGTAGGCGGACATGTGAGTGCTGGAGGAGGCGTGCAGAATGCTCCCGAAAATGCGCATGCTATCGGGGCTAAAGCTTTTGCGCTTTTTACCAAAAACCAGCGGCAGTGGAAAGCCGCCCCGCTCACCAGCGAAAACATCGACGGGTTTAAAAAAAACCTGGAGAAGTTTGGTTTTGATATCAACTACGTGTTGCCACACGACAGCTACCTCATCAATCTGGGGCATCCGGAGGCTGAAGCGCTGCAGAAATCGAGAGATGCTTTTCTGGATGAGATGCAGCGATGCGAGCAGTTGGGAATAAAGCTGCTGAATTTTCACCCCGGCTCACATCTCAAAAAAATCGACCCCGACAAGAGCCTGCAGCGTATCTCCGAAAGCATCAACCTGGCGCTCGACAAAACCAAAGGAGTGACGGCCGTTTTAGAGAACACCGCCGGGCAGGGAACCAACCTGGGCTTCACCTTCGAGCAGCTTGCGCAGATCATCGAACAGGTAGAAGATAAAGAGAGAGTGGGCGTGTGTATCGACACCTGCCACGCCTTTGTTGCCGGCTACGACCTGCGCACCCGCGACGTATTCGACGAAACCTTCGGACACTTCGACAGCATCGTAGGCATGAAATACCTGAAAGGCATGCACCTGAACGACGCCAAAAAAGAGCTTGGCTCCCGTGTAGATCGTCACGAAAGCATCGGCAAAGGAATGATCGGGATCGCGCCTTTTGCCATAATCATGAACGACCCACGCTTCGACAACATGCCGCTGATCCTCGAAACCCCCGACGAAACGATATGGGCCGAAGAGATAAGGTTGCTGTATAGTTTGGTGGAGTAGGCGGGGTGCGGGGCGCGAAGAGCGGGGCGCAAGGCGCAAGGCGCAAAGAGCAGAGTTGGCATTCTTTACGTGGGTTCGCAGCGCCTAAGAGGATGCAACCCTTGGATAATTCTACTCAACCTTTTACCATCAATCACCTTCCTGTTTCTCTCAATCGGCTGATGACCGTCGATTGAAACTTTCATTCTATTCGCCCCTTTCTCACCACTCAAATTTTTCCCTAATCTCTTCTTTCTGGCATCTGACTTCCTCGTTTGAGGCAGGAAACTTTTGTCCGCTCGCCTTGCATTATTCACGGTGCGACTTTAATATCTGCCCAATTCCTTCCGGTTCACCATTTTATTGTAAGGTATTAAAAGATGGTTTTATTAGTTCGATATGTTATGAACCAAATAAAGAGGTTAGTTTTGCCGCTTCATTAGAAACCTAAATAAATTACAATGACAACAGAAGAGCGAATAGAGCAACAAAGGAGGTTGGTAGAGAAGTTTGGTCGCCACTTCGATAAGGAAGGCTTTCAGCCTATTGCCGGCCGCATCCTGGGTATGCTGTTGGTGATGGATAAAGAGCAATACACTTTTGATGAGATCATCGAGGAACTTCAAATTAGTAAAAGCTCGGCAAGCATTGCTCTGCGCAATCTGGAGATACGTGGCGACATCGAATACATCACCCTACCGGGCGATCGCAAACGCTATTTCCGCTTTCGCAAACAGAACACCGGAAACATCATTGAAGATGCTGAAAAAAAGCTGAAAAATTTGCAACATCTCACCGACCTTATGCTCGAATTGAAGGCTGATCCTCAATCAGAAAACTCAAAATATTTGCGAGAAATGCAACGCTCAGTATGCGTTTTTCTGGAAAGCATCGCCGAATCGAAACTGAAACTCGAGTCTGCTAAGTAATTTATTTTTCTATTAAATGGTTCACTGCATTATAAACTAATTAGTAAGTTATGAACTTTAAAACAATAATAACAGCCTTTTTTTTATTGATCACCGCAACAATGTGGGGTCAGGAAAAAGAGAAGTATGTGTTTTCGCTGCAAGAGGCTCAGGAATATGCTGTTGCCAACAATAAAACGCTAAAGATTGCACGGAGTCAGGCAGCGCTAAGCGACAAGCAGGTAGGCGAGGCTATTTCCGGCGGTTTGCCACAGGTGAATGGTGGGCTGGATTACAACACCAATTTTAATTATGAGTTAGACTTTAATCCCGGCGGAGGCGGCACTGCACCACCAGATATCGACTACACCTTGCTGGACGCCGGAGATTTTGAAATTCTTAGTTTTCTTGAGCAAATGACATCTTCCTCCGAAGGCGGAAGCATTGTTCTCGAAGATCGGCTTAATGCTTCGGTGCAAGTGTCGCAGTTGTTTTTTAACGGTCAATATCTGACGGGTATAAAGCTGGCTAAGATTGCCAGAAGTATTTCTGAGAAGAATATTAATCTCACAGCTCTCGACATCAAAGAGAATGTGGTGGACACCTATTATCTGATACTCATTACCGAAGAATATCTGCGCATTATCGACGATAACATCGGAAATCTGAATGAGGTGTTCAAACATACTTCTGATATGGCTTACGCCGGATTGGCAGAGCAAACCGACGCAGATCAGATTCAGGTAAGTCTTTCGCAGGTGAAAAACTCCAAAAAAGCCATGGACCGAAATCTGCAGCTCAATTTCAATATGTTAAGGTTTTTGTTGGGATTAGAAACAAATGAAGAGGTAGTTCTTACCGACAAAATTGACCAGTTATTGCCGGCACTGGAGCAGCAAAGCCTCGCTATTCCCAATCTCGACATAGAGCAAAACCCTTCTTATCAGATTATGCTGGACCAGGAACTGATAAGTGAGAAAAACATCAATTTCGAAAAATGGGCCTACGGTCCTACGCTTACCGGCTTTTATAGTTACACCAAAAAGCTGATGACATCGGGTTTCGACCTGAGTCCCAACAATGTGGCCGGAGTAAGTTTGGCGGTGCCCATCTTTAGCGGCCTCAGCCGTTCCTCGCGCGTAGGTCAGGCCAAGATACAACTCGACCAAACGCGTCTGAGCAAAGAGCAACTCGAGGAACAGCTCAAATTGCAGGATCGACAGTTGACATACAACCTCAACAGCGCCTACGAAAACTATCTGACGCAAAAAGAAAGCGTGGTGGTAGCCAAGCGGGTTTATCAAAGCGTCAACAACAAATACCGTCAGGGAATGATGTCGAGCCTTGATCTCACACAGGCCAACACCAATTATTTGCAGGCCGAAAACAATTACATCACCTCCATCATGGAGTTATTAAAATCGAAACTTGCACTGGATAAACTTTATAACAATTTGTAACCTTATGAAAATGTATTTGAAAAAACTAACGAAAAAAATCGCTACGCCCATGCGCATGGCTGTACTTGTGGCAGCTACAACTTTATTGGTAAGCAGCTGTGACCAGGGCAGCAGTGACGACGCTACTGTGGAAAGCGAGCGCGAATTCCCGGTGACGGTAGAACCCGTGGGGATACAAACCATCGATCGAACGATAGAATACAGTGCCGACCTGAAGCCTTTTGAAGAAGTGCATTATGCTCCCGCAGCTCCGGGACGCATCAACAAAATCTATGTTGAAATTGGCAGCTATGTAACCAAAGGACAAAAACTTGCCGAAATGGATCAGACACAACTGGTGCAGGCACGCACACAGCTGGCCAACGCAAAGTTTAACTTTAGCCGCATCGATACACTCTACAGCCTGGGCAGTATCTCCGAGCAGCAGTACGAACAAGCCAAAACACAATATGAACTGGCTACATCGAATGTTGGATATCTTTCGGAAAACACTTCGCTGGTGTCGCCCATCAATGGGATAGTTACGGCCAAATATTACGAAGACGGCGAACTTTATTCGGGAGCGCCCAACACGCCTGCAGGCAAATCGGCTATTGTTTCGCTGATGCAGATAAAACCGCTGAAAGCCTTCGTGAATGTTTCACAAAGTTTTTTCCCACAAATTCGTACCGATCAGCAAGTTGTAATCACCACCGACATTTATCCCGAAAAGGAATTCAAGGGCAAAGTTTATCGCATACATCCTACCATCGATGCTGCTACACGCACATTTCGGGTAGAGATATTGGTGGAAAATGATGCGCAAATTTTGCGGCCAGGCATGTTTGCCAATATAGAGATCAAGCTACAAAAAGTGGAGGCGCTGATGGTTCCGGCTATTTCCATTCTGAAACAGGAAGGTACCAACAACCGCTTTATTTTTCTGGCCGAAAACGGAACTGCCCGGCAGATAAGAGTAGAAATCGGAAAACGTATCGACGACATGATCGAACTCCAGGCCAACGGTGTGCAGCCAGGTGCGCAGCTCATCGTACAAGGACAAGCCAACCTGTTGAACGGATCGAAAATCAAAGTAGTAAACAAATAAATCCGTTTTTCCATCAATACAACAAAAGCATTTATTTTTTAAAATTTAAGGAGTTCCTATGAGTATTTACGGGAGTGCGGTTAAAAAACCGATAACCACCATCATGGTCTTTCTGGCTCTGATAATCTTTGGAGTGTATTCGCTGACAAAACTGCCAGTCGATATGTATCCGGAGATCGACTTTCCGGCCATCACGGTATTTACTACCTACGTCGGCGCCAGTGCCACTGACATTGAGACCAATATTTCGCGTCCTATTGAAGATGCGCTCAACAGTATCGACAATCTTAAAGAAATCACTTCGGTCTCGCGCGACAACATATCCGTTGTGTCGGTGGAGTTTGAGTATGAGACCGACCTGAACGAAGCCGCCAACGACATTCGCGACGCCCTCGACCTGGTGGAAAAATTTATGCCGGATGCTGCTGACAAGCCCACAGTTTTTAAGTTCAGCTCCAGCATGTTTCCCATCCTGATGTATGCCATCACCGCAGACGAAAGTTACGAAGGGCTGGAAAAGCTGCTCGATGATAAAGTAATCAACCCGCTCAACCGTGTGGAAGGTATCGGTTCGGTAGAACTTGTGGGTAAGCCCATCAGGGAAATTACCATCGAGGTTAATCCCCGCAAGCTCGAAGCCTACAACATTACGGCTGAGCAGATCGGCGATGTGCTGCGCGCAGAAAATATGAATATGCCCGCAGGTAGTATCAAAATGGGAAAGATGGATTACGCGTTGCGCGTGGAAGGAGAGTTTAAGCAAAGCGATAACATCAAAGATATCGTGCTGGGAAATTATAACGGCCAAAGCATTTATCTGAAAGATGTGGCTGTGGTTCGCGACTCGATAAAAGAAATGACCGTCGACGAAAAGATCAATGGCAAACAAGGCGTGCGCCTGATGGTGATGAAACAGTCGGGTGCAAACACAGTAAAAATTGCCACCAATGTGCACAAGCGACTTCAGGAACTGAGCAAGGCGTTGCCCGGTGATATTGTGATAGAAAAGGTGTTCGACTCCAGCGAGTTTATTTCCGGTTCTATCAATAACCTGACAAAGACGCTGATGTATGCCCTGGGATTTGTAGCGCTGGTAGTATTTCTCTTTTTAGGACGCTGGCGTGCCACCTTTATTATTGTGCTCACCATTCCTATTTCGCTGGTAGTCTCGTTTATTTACCTGCAGCTCACCGGCAGCTCCATCAATATTATCTCGCTCTCGGCCTTGTCGATTGCCATCGGAATGGTGGTGGACGATGCCATTGTGGTACTTGAAAACATTACCCAGCACATCGAACGGGGGGCCAGTCCGCGCGAAGCGGCCATTTATGCCACCAATGAAGTGTGGCTTGCTGTTATCGTCACCACATTGACCATTCTTGCTGTATTCCTTCCGATGACCATGCTGAGTGGTATTACAGGAGTATTGTTTCGTGAGCTTGGCTGGATCGTGAGTATCACTGTAGTTACTTCCACCATTGCCGCCATTTCGCTTACGCCAATGCTTAGTGCAATGATGCTGCGGATTCGCCCGAAAAATGTGAAGCCGCGCAAATGGAGTTACGAAAACCTGGTTCTGCCGGTTTTTGATAAGATAGATGCCTGGTACGGACGTGTCTTGCGCTGGAGCATCTGCCACAAAACGTTAATTGCCACCATTACAATTGGTATATTCGTTGGATCAGGATTTCTGGCCACAAGGCTGGGAACGGAGTTTATGCCACAAAGTGACGAGGGCCGGCTTTCTATGCTGGTAGAACTGCAGTCGGGTACACGTGTGGAAACATCGATAGATGTAGCACGGCGTATCGACAAAATTATCAGCGAATATCCTGAAGTAGAGCTGATTTCGACTTCGGCAGGCAGCGATTCCGAGAGCGGTTTCGCGGCTGTCTTCCAGTCGACAGGCAGCAACATCATCAACTACACCATCCGTCTGGCCGATCTCAAAGACCGGGACCGTTCGGTATGGGAAATTGCCGAACAGCTACGTACCCAGCTTGATGATTTTCCGGAGATCACACACTATAAGGTGAGTACTGGCGGCGGCGGAATGGCCACTAGCAACATAGATGTGGAAATATATGGCTACGACATCGATCAAACAACTTTGCTGGCCAATGATCTGGCAGACAAATTTGAAACCATTCCCGGTGCACGCGACATTACCATCAGCCGCGAAAAAGCCCGACCCGAGCTTCGGGTAGAACTCGACAGAGAAAAAATGGCGGCAGTAGGCCTTAATACAGCCATGGTGTCGGTAGCACTATTTAATCGCGTTGCCGGACTGATACCAACAAAATTTAGGGAAGATGGCGATGAATACGACATTCGTGTCCGCTTCAAAGAAGACTACCGCAGCAGCATCTCCGATATACAGAACATTACGCTCAAAACCTTTACCGGAGAGATGGTAAAGCTGGGAGAAGTGGGAAAGGTCGTCGAATATTGGTCGCCGCCAAATATTGAGCGCAAACGACGCGAACGTATGGTTAAGGTTACCGTGTCGCCATATAATACCTCATTAGGCGAACTGGCAAAAGAGATACAAAACGAGATCAATAATCATGAAATCCCCCGCGAAGTGCTTATCGAGTTAGGTGGCGCCTACAAAGACCAGCAGGAAGGATTTGTGGATATATTTACGCTATTAATTCTAAGCCTTGTGTTGGTTTACATCGTTATGGCTTCGCAATTCGAGTCGCTCAAGATGCCCCTCATCATAATGTTCTCTATTCCGTTTGCGTTCACGGGCGTCATCCTGGCGCTTTATATCACCAACACCACGGTGAGTGTGATAGCTGCGCTGGGTGCTGTAATGCTGGTAGGTATCGTGGTGAAAAACGCTATTGTGCTGGTGGATTATATCAACCTGATGCGCGACCGCGGCTACGAACTCGATCAAGCCATCATACTTTCGGGGCAAAACAGACTCCGGCCTGTATTGATGACGGCACTCACCACCATCCTGGGGATGCTTCCACTGGCGCTGAGCACCGGCGAAGGTGCCGAAATATGGAGCCCCATGGGTATTTCAGTAATCGGTGGGTTGATATTTTCGACCATCATTACGATGATCATTGTACCGGTTGTTTACCGTGTTTTTGCCAGCCGCGGCGAACGAAACAAGAAGAATACGGTGAATAAGCAATTCGCCTTTTTAGATTAATAGTTTTGATTTTGAACTGAGCCCCCTTTAGTGGGGGTTCAGTTTTGTTTTTTATTAATAACTAAAAAATAACAGCTGATGAAAGCGATAATGATAATTTACAACCAGGCACACACCGAGAAAATAGAATACCTGTTCGAAAGATGTGAGATACGTGGTTACACCAAATGGAATGATGTGGTGGGGCGTGGATCAAATACCGGTGATCCGCGGTTGGGCACCCATACCTGGCCTGAGATGAACTCGGCTACCATTGCCATCGTAGAGGATGAAAAAGTAGCGCCTATGATGGAAAAGCTCAAAAAACTTGATGGTTTCAATACCGAGGTAGGCCTGCGTGCATTTGTGTGGGAAGTTTTGCCCGGCATGTAGCAGATTGCTCAGCAGCTCAAAAAACCCCCGTTAAATCACTTAAAACTCCCTGCTTTCAATCCTTTCCTTATCAGTAGCGTGGGGGATTTCTTTGCGTACCGTAGCACCTATTACCAGTGCAGCGCTGATGATAATCAGGTTTTTGATGATGTACTGCCCCTCGAGTGTGGGCGCATACGGAATGCGGGTAAAAACTTCATGAGGAAAAAGAAAAACCGGACTCATGGTGCCCAACATCTGCGCGAAGAGTAGAAATAATGTTATGCGCATATAGATGCCCGTGAGCAGCCCGATGCCGATGAGTACTTCCCATGAAGCCAATAAATAAATGGAGATACTACCCGGAATCAAACCGAATGTGAGCAGGTCGATGGTGCGAATGGCCAAATCCTGCGCCGGACTATGGCCCGGGAAAAATTTCAGTATCCCGAACCAGAAAAAAATTACGCCTACGCTAAGCCGCAGGAGCAGCAGGCCATATTTTGCCATCCACGAGGTGATGCGTTTGTCGATATTATCAAAAGTGGTATTTGTGTGTTTATTCATAGTGTTTTCTGTTTTGTTTTACAACATTCATACGATGGTAAGGTTTACCGACCCTTCATAAAATGCCGTTCGGATTTAATAATCACACCCCGCTCGATGGTCTAAAAATCATTACAGATAAACAAAATAAAAAATAGGGGTAGCAAACAATCAATCAATCGAAATGATTTTCCAGCCCCACTCTTCGTGTTTTTTGTTGTAGGAAATCATAGCTGTTCCCGAGATGATGTCGCCATGTTGCAGATTATAAGTCTGGCAAGTGGCAGGTGTGATGTACATGCTATTGGAAAAGCCGTAGGGTTTCCCTTCCGGGATGATCACCTCGCCTGCGAAGGTCTGCAGGATGCCCGGTATTGTTTTTTCGTGTAAGCGCCGGATATTAAAAACATTGTAGCGTCCGGCGATCTTGGTCTCTTTGATGCGTGCCAAAAAAACATCTCCTACTTCTACTTCGGTAAGAAATTTCTCATATTTAAAAAAACCACGGGCGCGGTCACCGGCCATGAAGTTGAGGATTTTCTTTGGATGGTTCACAGCCTCTATCACGATTTTTTGTTGTGGAATATCATCGAATACCAGCTCCTCGGCACCGGGGCGGTAGCTTTTGTACATGCTCAGGTTGTTTTCTTTTACAAATGCCTGATGATACCACGTTTCGTCGCCCCAGTCGATAACTACTTGCGGTATCTCCCATTTATTCTGGAAACAAAGTTTCAATATCATTGCTACTTCAGTCTTCGCTTCGTCGTAAAAGCCCGTCTCGATAAGCAGTTTGGTGAGTCGCACGCGAATAGGAATCAGTTTGTCGAGTTTTACTTTGCAAAGCAGCGCAGCGCTCAGACAGGCAATTTGTTTCTCGGTTTCGTCGCTGTAGGCTTCCGCCAGCAGTTCCCACACCCAAAAATCGGTAGGTCGGGTGCGTGCATAATAAGTGAGCACAGAAAACACCTGTTCGCAACGGTCCAACGCCAGTAGCAGTCGCACTTTGTAGTAAGGCAACATGCGGAAGAATTTGTTGTACTTCATCATCTGCTCGAGCACCGGCAGATAACGTTGCATCTTATCTTTGATTTCATCGGCCTGTTCGGGGTTGTCGGCAGCATGCAGTGCCTTTAGCAGATGCTTGGCGTAACGGTTGCAACCTTGCTCGGCAATGGCCATCCGAACTGCTTTGTCATCGTCCTTTTTTATTTTACAGTCTTCGCGCATGAAGTAATTGATGTCCCACCATTCTACAAAATCCAGATAGAGGGGCGAGTCGCGCAAAGCTTTGTGAAAAGCTTTAAAAATAAAAGAGTACCCTTTGCCGGGCTTGCTAAAACGGAGCTTCATGGTTAAAGAAGCCAGATTTTCCATTTTGCCAACATCGAAACCAGGCTCTTTTGTGAATTCGAAAACCGCTGTGCCGATGATCCAAACCAATTGGTTGATGACCATCTTCTCATCGTCCCTCAACTCCATCTCCACAAATTGCCGCAGATAACCCTCAAAAACATCTATATTTTCTGCGGAGGTTTGCTTTTTCATAAGGTCGTGCAGCACCCAGGCCAAAGCGCGTTTGCTGCGCACAAGAATGGTTTCGGGCTGTGGTTCCGGTTTGGTTTCGGTAGTGTCGATAGCGCTTGTGTCTTCAGCTATTTCGACGAAAGGTTTGGTGAGGTGCGCCTGTTGCAGGTTGTGTTGTGCCTGCTCGTAAGCTTCGTTAAGTTGTCCCGATTTTCTTAGTTGTTCCACTTCGTTGTAGGGCATGGGATTAGGGATTTTTGTTTTTAAAGTACAACATCAGCTCACGGTCAGGTTTCTTAATATTTCGGTTAGGGGTGTTAATAAGAATATTCTGTCAGGAATCCATTTCAGGCGTAAAGGTTTCGGTGGGGTATTGAAAAACCCGCAAATCGAACTCCGGGATGATAGCCAAAATGTGGTCGAAAATATCGGCCTGAATAGCTTCATAATCCGCCCACGCCTGCACTTTGCTGAAGACGTAGATTTCGATTGGAAGCCCTTTTTCGGTGGGCTGTAGGTGGCGAACCAGAAAAGTCATCTCTTTGTGTACGTCGGGATTATTCATCAGGTATGCACTCAGGTACGCTCTGAATACACCAATATTGGTTTGCCGTCGTCCGTTCACCATCACCCCCGTGTCGAAATCGCGCTCCTGATTGTAGTGTTCTATCTCGATCTGTTTGCTTTCTACATATTCATTGATGTACTGGATCTTCTTGTATTTCTCGAGCATCTCACGTGTGCAGAAACGGATCGTATTCATATCGATATTGATGGATCGTTTAATACGCCGTCCGCCTGATTCTTCCATGCCGCGCCAGTTTTTGAACGATTCCGTAAACAGCGAATAGGCAGGGATGGTAGAAATTGTTTTGTCCCAGTTTTGTATTTTAATGGTGGTAAGGGTAATGTCGATCACGGAACCGTCGGCGTCGTATTTTTGCATGGTTATCCAGTCGCCGGGGCGCAGCATATCGTTGGCGCTAAGCTGCACGCCGCCCACCAGTCCCAGAATGGTATCCTTAAAAACCAGCATCAAAACCGCCGAGAAAGCACCCAGTCCGCCAATTAGTATCAGCGGGTTTTGGCCTATAAGTGTGGAAATTATCCAGATAGTGATGAAGATGTAAACTAAAATTTTGCCTATCTGTAAGTAACCTTTGATCGGTTTGGATTGGGATCGGTCGTAAGTATTGTAAATACTCAGGATGGCGTCGAGGATGGCAGTAGCCACCTTCATAACAATGATCAGGCTGTAGATGCGCAATGCCAGCAGCAGAAAACTAACCAGATCGGGATAATCATGAAGTGCGTGGGGAATCAGTTTGTAAGCCACGTAAGCCGGCACCAGATAGGCAATGCGATAAAAAACCTTGTGCTCCAGCAGCGCATCGTCCCAGTTCGAGCGGGTACGCTTGACGATACGTGCAACTATGGTAAGCAGAACTGTGCGGGTGAATAACAGAATCAGGTAGCTCAGAAGAATGATGGCTACAAACATCACAAAGGGGATAAAAACGTCAGCGTATGCTTGTGGGATTCCTGTTAAATCAAAAAGTTCCTGAAGCAGGTAGTCGATGGCTTTAAACATTCTATTCTATTACTTTGGGTTCGCGTCAAAAATAGCAATTTTTTTGGTTTAAGCCAAAATCATTGTTTTGTCAGCTTATAGCTTACGCTGTGGCGCGATTGAAAGTCCGGCTGTTTTACGGCACCCTTTTAAACTCTTGCAAATAGCCATTGCGCACCATTTGGATGTTGTCCATATCGATTTCTTCGCTCCACAGCCTGATGGTATCGATTACGCCCTGTGGTGTAAAAAATACTACTTGGGCAGCATCAAAATCACCGCAATCCTCATTGAGTCTCAGGTTGTGGGTGATGGTCTCGAAAATATCCCAGCTTATCAGCGAAGGTATTGTGAAATAGACTATTCGGGTGCTGCGGGTGTCCTGGTAAATGTTAGGCTCGATGATTTCCAGGGTGAAATATTTGCGGATTTTTATCAGCCCATAAAATGGTTCTATGTTGCGCGACTTCATAAAGTCGATACCGTTTTTGCGGTACAGCTGGATCAGTTCTTCAATTTTTTCGTAGCCCTTGAGGTCTAGGATTCGGATGCAGGGGGTGAGGTTGTTGAATATGGTGATTTGTCCGGGAGCAGCATCGAAAGGATCAGTAAATTCCTGTTTCACGCGCATGGTGGCACGTATTACACTTTCGCCGGTGTATTTGTGATCGGTAACAAAAAACAACGAAATAGGTTTGAGATGGTCGGGGACGGTGGTGCCGTGATAACCCGGAAAAGGCTTCAGCGTTTCAAGTACCAGGGCTTTATCGGTATCGTGTTCGATGGTGGAAAGCATCTCCATTTTGGTGATTGATCCCACGGTTTCCAGTATTTTTTTGTCGTTCATAATGTTAATTGTAAATTATTAATACCATGCGAAAATATGCAATTTCTAATTTATAAACAGTACTTCCGCGTTTTTGATGAAAAGATTGTGAAAAATAGCATCCTTTCCAAACAAAACTCATAAAGTCAAGGTCTCTGCTTTCTTTTTAATTTCAAAATTCAAATCCTCATTCATCCTTGATTAACATTTCCCGATGCGCGGATGCTCGCCTCTGCACCATCGTCTGTGTGCTGAAGGCTGAGGACTGCGTTATGCACTCTGTCCAGCCTGCCTTTTAATTTTGTTATTTTGCAATCGAAATCTCAGAAAGATCAAATTTTTTAAATTCCGGTTTATGAATCTGCTCACGGTCGATAATATTACCAAGTCGTTTGGCGAGAAATTGCTATTCGAGAACATCTCTTTTGGCATCTCCTCGGGGCAGAAGCTGGCGCTCATAGCGCGCAACGGCACAGGCAAAACCAGTCTGCTGCGCATCCTCTTAGGTACCGAACAGCCCGACAGCGGCATGGTGACTATCGGCAACGATGTAAGGGTTTCGTATTTGCCGCAAAATCCGGAGATGGACGAAAGTCATACCATTATGGAATACCTTTTTGCCACAGGCAACAAGATGATGGCGCTTTTGCAGCAATACACCATGCTTTCGTCGGGGCATAAATTTGATAAAGAAACCGCCCAGCATATTACCAGCCTGATGGACGAGCTGCATGCCTGGAGCTACGAAGCCCGTATCAAAGAGATTCTGAGCAAATTCGATATTGTCGATCTGCAGCAAACCATCGGAGAACTCTCGGGCGGCATGCGCAAAAAAGTGGCGCTGGCAAAAGCACTCATCGACGATGCCGATCTGGTAATCCTCGACGAGCCTACCAACCATCTCGACGTCACCACAATCGAATGGATCGAAAATTACCTTAACCGCCAGAACCTGGCGCTGCTGCTGGTAACCCACGACCGCTACTTCCTCGATCAGGTTTGTAATGAAATTCTGGAAATCGACAACCAGACTTTGTACAAATACCGCGGCAACTACACCTATTTCCTCGAAAAACGTGAGGAGCGCCTTGCCAACGAGAAAACCGGAATCCTGAAAGCCCGTGCCAGCTATCGCGCCGAGTTGGAATGGATGCGACGCATGCCGCAGGCCCGCGCTACCAAGGCTAAAGCCCGCGAAGACAATTTTTATCGCATCGAAGAAAAAGCCAACACCAGCCTGGGTGAACAAACCCGTGGATTTGATGTGGACATGCACCGTCTGGGTGGCAAAATCCTGGAGCTAAACAACATCTACAAAGCTTACGACGAAAAGCAGTTGCTAAACGATTTTTCATACACCTTCAAAAAAGGCGACCGCATCGGGGTGATTGGTTCCAATGGGGTGGGCAAGAGCACCCTGTTGGAGATAATTATGGAAGAGGTAAAACCCGACAAGGGGCGTGTGGTAAAAGGCAAGACGCTCGAGATTGGCTACTTCCGTCAGGAGGGGCTGCCTTTGAAAGAAGACAAGCGCATCATCGACATTGTGAAAGATATCGCCGAGCAGGTCGAATTTAAAAAAGGCAGCATGACGCCGGTGCAGTTTCTTTCTTATTTCAATTTTAAAACAGACATTCATTACAACTACTATTCGAGCCTGAGTGGTGGCGAGCGACGAAAGCTTTATCTGCTCACTACGCTTTTGCAAAAGCCCAACTTCCTGATCCTCGACGAGCCTACCAACGATCTAGACATCGACACGCTGAATAAACTTGAAGAATTTCTGATGGGATACGAAGGATGTCTGATGATCGTTTCACACGACCGTTATTTTATGGATCATGTGGTGGATCATATTTTTGCTTTCGAAGGCGATGGCCGCGTTCGCGATTATTATGGCAATTATTCGGAATATGCCCGGCTTATCAAGCTACAGCAGAAGCGGCGGAAAGCAGCTCCGAGTGCTGCTGCGCCACGAACCGACACCCGCAGCCAGTCGTCAGCGCAGAGGCCAACTTACAAAGAGGTGAAAGAATACGAAGCTCTGACCGAAAAGATTGATCAACTCGAAGCCGAACACGAGGCTCTTCTCGACAAACTCAACAGCGGCAAGGGCACACCGGACGAATTGATAGAATGGTCGGAGAAAATTGCTGTCGTCATGCAGCAGATTGATGAATCGGGCGACCGCTGGCTCGAGCTGAGCGAAATCATCGACGCCGAAACCTGACCCAACTTTTGCAAATGAAAAACAAGAAGAAGGCCTACATCTATGCGCTAATTACTGTGGCACTGTGGTCGACCATTGGCTCGGCTTTCAAAATCACTTTGCGATACATCGCCTTTGCCGATCTGCTTTTTTACGCTTCGTTGGTATCATTTATTTTTTTCCTTACGGCGATGGCTGTTACCGGGCGGCTAAAGAAGTTGCGTTATCTGCGCTGGCATGATGTGCGTCTGGCTGCGGTGCTCGGCTTTCTCAATCCTTTCCTTTATTACCTCGTGCTGATACGCGCTTATGAGCTTCTGCCTGCACAGGAAGCCGGTACGATCAATTACATATGGCCGGTGGTGTTGGTGCTGCTCTCGGTGCCATTGCTGCACCAGCGCATTGGTTGGGTAAGTTTGGTTGCTGTGCTGATAAGTTTTGTGGGAACTCTGGTAATAGCCACCGGCGGGAATTTACTGAGCCTGCATTTCAGCAGTGTTCCGGGGGTGCTCCTGGCCGCAGGCAGCGCTATTTTCTGGTCGTTGTATTGGATTTTTAATGTAAAAGACAAAAAAGAAGAGATCATCAAGCTTTTTCTCAACTTTAGCTTTGGATTGCTCTATGTCGTTATTTATCTGCTCCTTACCAAAGGCTTCCGGTTGCCTGATGTGCGCGGACTTGCCGGCAGTGTTTATATCGGTTTGTTTGAGATGGGTATCACCTTTGTGTTGTGGCTCAAAGCGTTGCGGTATTGCACAACTACCGCCAAAATTTCTAATCTGATTTTTCTCTCGCCCTTTCTTTCGTTGATATGGATAAAGTATACCGTTGGCGAAACCATCATGGTTTCAACCATTACCGGTCTGGCATTAATTGTAGGAGGGATTTTGCTGCAGCGATTTTCGGGTAGATGGGAATGAAAGCCGATTATAAATCTGCGTTGTATTTCAAAAATTTTATCTCAATTTGTACATGCGGAAAATCTTCACCCAGCTTGGCTTTGAGCGCGCTAAAATAGCGGTTCATCATCTGCGGAGCCTTCTGGTGTTGAAATGCAGCCAGAGAATCAGAATATTCACGTGTGAGCACCAGATTTACCAGCGAATTATTTTCGACATAATAATCCTTTATGCCCGGCATCTGGGTTTGCTGGTAAGCCCAGTCGTTGATAAAAGGTATAAATTTCCGCAGCATCGGCACCGAGAGCTGCGATACATTGCTGTAGTCGCTGAGAGGCTCTTTGTTAGTGACCACTGTCGGTTCTGAATTTGGCTTTTCTGCTACCGGTATTTCTTTTTCAGGTTTAGGCTCCTCCGGGCTGGCAATTTCTTGTTTTGCTGGGGCAGTAGTTTCTGTAACGAGTTTTTCAGGAACAGCCGGTTCGACTTCTGGTTGCGTATTTTGCGCAAGTTGCTGATTGTCTTCGATGGGTGCGGGAGTAGTTTCTTCAGCTTCCAAAGTAGTTGCAACGGGAACAACTTGTTTTTCGGGGGTCACATAAATTGGCCGATAGGATGCTTCCCACTGAAGGTATTTGTTGCGTTTTGGATTTTCAGCGGGAGATGCTACAGTAGGCTCAGAAGATGCCGAATTTTGATCATGAACAATTTGATCGGATTTGTCAGGATTTACAGTTTCCGGCTGAATGCTAATATTTTCATTGTCTGCATCTTCATTAGCAACAGCTATAACTCTTTGGTTAGCGGGCGAAGGATCTGCAGGCGGTTTTATGGTGGAGCCAGCCCGGCTGGCCGAAGTGGTGTGCAAATAGGGAAGGTGGTTGGTGCTGAGCGAATACAAGAGAACGAAAACCAATGCTGCAGCAGCCACAATCATCACCGTGCCGGTTACGATATTTTTACGCGTAGCGGTGGGTCGGAGAGTGTTAGGGTGGATGTAATTATCGTTTTCACCATTAAAATGCCGGTTGCTAAAAAAGCGGCTGCGCGCCTCTTGTTCTATTACGGGGTAATATTTGCGCGGATAAATGTCGTGATGAATCAGCTTGTCCAGGAAATCCTGATCCGATAATGTTTTCAATTTATTTCTAAATCTTTTCAACATGGGGTTGTTGTTGTATTGATTTTCAACAAAAATATAACATTGAGTTGTATGGGAAATCTATTTTCACTTTTTTAACACCCGAACAATGTCCTTTGATTTTATTAACATCCAAATCTCAGCTTTGTTTTTTGAGCTTATCCCCGCACCACCGATCTTATCGCCGATCTCACCGGAATTTATTTTAACATCCCAGTGCAAACGTACTGTTTTTTTGTTGCATTGACTTTTGTTACAGTAGGGTTGGCTTGTGCGTTTTATTATCGAACTTGAGTGCCGCAACATACCTTACCAGTTGGCCGTCCTGGAGCTAACGCAGATCCAGATCATAGTCATCTGTCTGATGGTGGCAGGTGCCTTCGGGTTGTTTTATTTTAGATATTTGCACCCGAAGGGAAATAAATCTCAGAAAATCAATAATCAACACGCATCAGTTTCGGTTTTTTTGGTTTTTGAATATTGGAACTTATTTGTATTTTGTTTTATTTGGAATTTGGAAATTCACAAGAGCTATCATTTTAAATTTTAAAAACGTCATGAATTCTGTTGTTAATCTTGAAAATCTCACCTATAAAACCATCGACATAGCACGCAAAGCCGGAGCTTACATCAGGCAGGAGAGCCGCAACTTTTCGATGCAGTCGGTCGAAACCAAGGGGCTGCACGATTTTGTATCGTATGTGGATAAAACTGCCGAAATGATGATTGTGGAAGCACTCATCGGTCTGGTGCCGGGTGCTGGTTTTATTGCCGAAGAAGATACAGCTACCAAGCGGGCAGAGCGCTACAATTGGGTGATCGACCCGCTCGATGGCACTACCAACTTCATACATGGAGTTCCGATTTTTTCGGTGAGCATTGCCTTGATGGAACACCTGGAGGTGGTGATAGGGGTGGTGTATGAAATTAATCTCGACGAATGTTTTTATGCCTGGAAAGGCAGTGCTGCTTATTGTAATGATAAAATTATCCGCGTAAGCGATGCTCGAAAAGTAGCCGACAGTCTGCTGGTCACAGGGTTTCCATATGCCGATTACGGAAAGCTGCCGTCTTACCTGAGGATGTTTGAGCATTTTTTGCGGCATTCGCATGGCGTGCGCCGGCTGGGTTCGGCTGCTGCCGACTTGGCCTGGATGGCGTGTGGACGCTTTGAAGCTTTTTACGAATATGGCCTCAATGCCTGGGATGTGGCAGCCGGAGCGCTCATCGTGCAGCAGGCCGGAGGCAGAATAACAGATTTCGATGGCGGAAATAATTATATTTTTGGCGCTGAACTGGTGGCTTCAAACGGTAAAATTCATGACGAGTTGATGCAGACTGTCAGGAAATATTTTCCGTCAAAGGAGCCGGACGGCAAATAACGTTTTCGTTTTAGCTCTTGATGTGTCGTCGGTAAAAGATTAGATCCGACGGAAAAGCCATAAAAAGAAGTTCTCGGATTGTAAGGTTATAAAGTTGATTGATATTAGATTTACTTTGCGTGTTTTGTTTTTTAAAAATGTAGAATTTTGGAGTTTTGGAATTTGATGAAAAATGGATTAGGGTTAAATTTCTAAAGGAAATTAAAAAAAATATTATAGCTGTAAAAAAATGCAAAAGATACTTGCCGCCGGTCGTTTAGCCGGAATCTTACTTTTGGTTTTCCTTACCACACTCCGGGTGTCGTCCGTTTGGGCGCAATCAGATGCTGATACATTAAGACCGAAACGGGTTTATGTTTTTGAACTCAAAGAAGAAATTTCAGCACCAGCCTGGCACATCACGCGCCACTCTCTGAAGGCTGCGCGCGACACTGCTGCCGATATTATCCTGATCCACATGAACACCTATGGCGGCGCTCTGGACATTGCCGACAGTATTCGCACAGCCATCCTTCAATCGAAAATACCAGTATGGGTTTTTATCGATAATAACGCCGCCTCAGCCGGAGCGCTGATTTCCATTGCTGCCGATAGTATCTACATGCGTCCGGGCGCCAACATCGGTGCAGCCACGGTAGTAAACCAAACCGGAGAAGCACTGCCCGACAAATACCAATCGTACATGCGATCTATGATGCGTTCCACCGCCGAGGCCAGCGGCCGCAATCCGCTGATCGCCGAAGGTATGGTCGATCCGCGCATAATGGTTCCCGGCATCTCCGATTCCGGAGCAGTGATCACCTTCACCGCCTCCGAAGCTATGAAATACGGCTTTTGCGAAGGGACTGCCAATACCATTCCCGAGGTGCTTACAGCTGCCGGCATCACCGATTATCAGATTATCCGCTACGAATTAACGGTGAGCGATCGCATCATCCGTTTTTTGATAAATCCTCTTATCTCCGGGTTGCTCATCATGATTATCATCGGCGGCATCTACTTCGAGCTACAGACGCCCGGCATAGGTTTTCCCATCGCAGCATCCATTTTGGCTGCGCTGCTTTATTTTGCACCGCTTTATGTGGAAGGACTGGCGGCGCACTGGGAGATCATCATTTTTATTGTTGGCGTGGTGTTGATAGCTGTGGAAATATTTGCGTTGCCGGGGTTTGGCGTCGCGGGCATTTCAGGAATTATTCTGGTAGTGGCCGGGTTGATGCTGAGTATGCTCGACAACACCGGATTTGATTTTTCTATGCTCCACATCAACGACGTTGCAGTAGCGCTCTTTACAGTAATTATCGCTGCCTTTTTGGCGCTGGTGGGCAGTATTTATTTTAGCAAGAAGCTTTTCACCAGCAACGTATTTGGCGGACTGGCTCTGTCGTCGACGCAGGAAAAATCGGAAGGATTTACCTCAGCACAAAGTAGCTACACCAACATGCTTAACCGCGATGGCATAGCACGTACCGTTTTGCGCCCTGCCGGCAAGGTTCTTATCGACGATGAAATCTTCGATGCTACAGCCGAATCCGGCTTTATTGATAAAGATACTCCGGTGCGTGTTACACGCTATATTAATACCCAGCTTTTTGTACGCAAAATTTCCTGATTATCAGTCAGAAAAGACCCTTTTGCAGTGATTTGCAATACCTTGTATGCCATCAGCGTTGGTATAATTGTTTTATCTTTGCCCCTTTTATTTAATTTCAAATGATATCAGCACCCGCAACAAATATGCTTGACAAACTGAAAGCGATCAAAAATCGCTGGAAAGAAATAGAAAAGCAAATGAATGAACCATCGGCTATGGCCGATATGAAGAAGTTTATCCAGCTCGGCAAAAGTTATAAAGAACTGCAACCTGTGGTGGATAGTTATGAAATTCTGGTGAACATAGAAGGAAACATAGTTTCGGCGCGTGAAGTATTAAAAAATGAGAAAGACGAAGAGTTTAAGGCTATGGCCAAAGAAGAGCTTAGCGATCTGCTCGAATGCCGGGAGATACTCGAAGAGGAAGTGCGCCTGATGCTCATCCCCGCCGATCCGCAAGACAGCAAAAATGCCATTGTCGAGATACGCGCCGGCACCGGTGGCGACGAAGCCAGCATCTTTGCCGGCGACATTTACAGGATGTATCAGAAATATTGCGAAAGCAAAAACTGGAAGCTCGAAGGCGTGGACGTTACCGAAGGAACGGTGGGTGGTTTTAAGGAAATCATCTTCAACGTAATCGGCGACAATGTGTATGGCCAGATGAAATACGAGTCGGGTGTGCACCGTGTGCAGCGTGTGCCACAAACCGAAACGCAGGGGCGCGTGCATACTTCGGCAGCGTCGGTGGTGGTGCTTCCTGAAGCCGACGAATTCGACGTTGACCTGAAAGCTGCCGATATCCGCAAAGATCTTTACTGCTCCTCGGGGCCTGGCGGGCAAAGCGTAAATACCACCTATTCAGCGGTGCGGCTCACGCACATCCCCACCGGCATTGTTTCTACCTGTCAGGATCAGAAATCGCAGATGAAAAATTACCAGAAAGCCTTGTCCGTGTTGCGTTCGAGATTATATGAAATGGAATATCAGAAATATCTTGAAGAAATTTCGTCAAAGCGTAAAACGATGGTTTCAACAGGCGACCGCTCAGCCAAGATCAGGACCTATAATTACCCGCAAGGCCGCGTCACCGATCACCGCATCAATCTCACCCTGTACAATCTGCAATCGATAGTCGATGGAAATATTCAGGAAATCATCGATCAGTTGCAGCTTGCCGAAAATGCCGAACGGCTAAAAGCCGAAGTGGCCGGCGTTTGATGAGCCAGCCATGGGCTTTTGATTATCAACAAAGAATGCTATATTAAAAAATAAATATCATAAATAAATGGAATACAATAGCCAACGCGAACACATCATCATCCCCGAATATGGGCGTAATCTGCAAAAAATCGTTGAGATTGTAGTGAATACCGAAGACCGCACCAAGCGTACCCAACTGGCACATGTGGTCGTGGATATTATGGCCAACATTCATTCGCAGCAGAAGGACTCGCCCGAGCTGCGGCAGCGGCTGTGGGATCATCTCCACATCGTCTCCGGTTTCAGGCTCGACGTGGACAGCCCCTTTCCGGTGCCCGACCGCGAAGTGCTTACCAAAGCTCCACAAAACCTGGAATACCCCCGCAAGAACATGCGCTTTATTTATTATGGAAAAAACATAGAGAACATCATTGGGGAGGTTGCTGAATATCCTGACGGTGACGACAAAAAAGAGCTTGTCAAAAATATTGCCAACCACCTGAAGAAATCCTATCTCACCTGGAACCGCGATTCGGTGGACGATGGACTGATAAAAAAACATTTTGATGAATTGTCTGAAGGTAAACTCGAGCTCGACAGCAATTATCAGTTTACCAGCACCAACGAGCTATTGGGTACCAAGCCTCGCAAAAAGTCTACAAAGAGCTTCCAGCCACGCCAGCAGCATGGCAGCAATAGGCCACCGAGAAGACAAAATCGTCCAAAAAATTAATAACACTTAAAAAATTTTATAATGAGTTCTTTTGAAATTTGTGGTGGCAAAAGGCTCAGCGGTGAGATTATCCCACAGGGTGCCAAAAATGAAGCCCTTCAGGTAATTTGTGCTGTGCTGCTTACACGCCAACCGGTTACCATCAGTAACATTCCGGAGATTCGTGATGTAATAAAACTCATCGATTTACTCAAACTGCTTGGTGTGGAGGCGGAAAAAACTGCCGAAGCAACCTGGCGTTTTACGGCTTCTGACATCCAGCTCGATATCCTGCTCACAGACGAGTTTCGCAAAAAGAGTGCACAGTTGCGTGGCAGTATCATGATCATCGGGCCGTTGCTGGCGCGTTTTGGCAAAGCATTTATTCCACAGCCCGGCGGTGATAAAATAGGTCGGCGTCGGCTCGACACCCATTTTATAGGATTGGAAAAGCTGGGGGCTAAATTCGATTACGATTTTCAAAAAAACTATTACAGTGTCGTAGCTGAGCGGCTCGAAGGTACTTACATGCTTCTCGACGAAGCTTCCGTTACCGGCACCGCCAATGTGGTGATGGCTGCTACTTTGGCAAAAGGTACAACCACCATCTTCAATGCTGCCTGCGAACCTTATGTGGCGCAGCTTTGCAAGATGCTCAATAGCATGGGCGCCCGCATCGAAGGCATCGGCTCCAACCTGCTTACCGTAAATGGTGTAGAGGCACTTTCGGGCTGTAGCCACAGGCTGTTGCCCGACATGATCGAGGTAGGAAGCTTTATTGGCATGGCCGCGCTCACACAATCCAATATTAAAATTGCCGGTGTCAATCCTGCCGATCTGGGCATTATCCCCGACGTTTTCAGAAGGCTGGGCATCAAAATGCAGCTCAACGCCGACAGCATTGTAATCCCCGAACAGGAAGGCTACGAAATAGAAACTTTCATGGACGGCTCCATCATGACCATTGCCGACGCGCCCTGGCCCGGATTTACGCCCGACCTGATAAGTATTGCTCTGGTGGTAGCCATACAAGCCAAAGGCAGCGTACTGATTCACCAAAAGATGTTTGAGAGCCGTTTGTTTTTTGTTGATAAACTTATCGACATGGGCGCACGCATTATCCTGTGCGACCCGCACCGCGCCACAGTTATCGGCCTCGACAGGCAATACAAGCTGCGCGGCATCCGCATGAGTTCGCCCGACATCCGTGCCGGAGTAGCATTGTTGATCAGCGCCCTCTCGGCTGAAGGCAAAAGCATCATCGACAACATTGAGCAGATTGACCGGGGCTATCAGAACATCGACGGACGCCTGCGTGCACTTGGCGCGGAAATTGAAAGGATTTAAATGATATTATTTGATATGTAAAGACGCCCGATTGAGCGTTGCATGAGACAGGTGGAAAATGTATTCAAATAGTAGAATTTGAATTAATTCATTATGAAAAAATATTTTATTGTTACAACGATAATAATCGCATCACTGCTGCTTGTTGCCAGTCCAATCCGGGCACAGGTGTCGCGAACAACAGGAGTGGAGCCAGGCAATGTTTTGCCTGACATTACCCTGAATGATTTGGATGGCAATCCACACAAAATCTCTGAGCTTCGCGGAAGCATTGTCCTGGTCGATTTTTGGGCATCATGGTGCCGACCATGCCGCCGCGAGAACATTGTGTTGGTGAAGACTTACAGAGATTTTCAAAGCAAAAAATTTAAAGATGCCGAAGGTTTTAAAATCCTAAGCATCTCCTTCGACAAAACTCGCCAGGACTGGAGCAAAGCCATAGAAGCCGACGGCTTGTTTTGGGAAACGCATGTAAGCGACTTGCAGGGTTGGCATTCGATGGCTGCCAAAACATATAATGTGCGTGCCATCCCCACGAATTTTCTCATCGACCAAAAGGGCGTAATCATTGCCAAAAACCTGCATGGCGAACAATTAGCGGAAGCCCTTCGAAAATTGATGAAGGAATAATCATTTTACAGGAATGACAATTTGACGTTAAATGAGCCAGTGGCAAATTATTTGATTAGCCATGGCTCATTTAATTTTAGCAGTTATTCAGGGAAGTTGATTTTTTAATAAATAAAAAAAGATGGACGAGAAAACAAAAAGCCCCAAAAATAAAAATTCAAAACCAAAGGATGGGAATAAGCATCAGCACACCGATGAA
Source organism: Bacteroidales bacterium (assembly GCA_035647615.1). NCBI lineage: Bacteria > Pseudomonadati > Bacteroidota > Bacteroidia > Bacteroidales > Bacteroidales bacterium. The sequence continues at coordinate 23,732 of DASRND010000019.1, forward strand.
GAAGTACACCGTGATGATAAGAAGATAATGCGGACTATAATAAGAAAGCAGGAGCGTGCCCGGCTTGAGACCCGTATCAATGAACTTGAAGGGAACCTTGCCGAGCTCAGCGACAAGTATCTGCGCCTGTTTTCCGAATTTGATAATTATCGCAAGCGTACCAACAAAGAGCGCATCGAACTGCTCGACACCGCTTCGGCCGGATTGATAAAAGAGCTGCTGCCGGTGCTCGACGATTTTGATCGTGCCATGCAACTGCTCGATGATGCTGACGACCCCAAAGTTGCAAGCAGCGTCGAAGGAATGCGGTTGATATACAATAAACTAAAAAACCTGTTGATGCGCAGTGGTCTGGAGCCAATGAAGTCGATTGGCGAAACATTTGATACCGATTTTCACGAAGCCATCACCAACATTCCCGCACCTGCTCCCGACCTGGTGGGTAAGGTTGTCGACGAAATTCAAAAAGGTTACATGCTCAAAGGCAAGGTTATTCGCTTTGCCCGCGTAGTGGTGGGGCAATAACCCACAAGGGATAAAGCATTTTTTTGCAAAGGAATTACGAGTCATGACAAAACGAGATTACTACGAAATACTGGAGATAACACGCGATGCCAACGAAGGTGAGATAAAAAAAGCTTACCGCAAAATGGCGATACGTTACCATCCCGACAAAAATCCCGGCGATCACAAAGCCGAAGATAAATTTAAAGAAGCTGCCGAAGCTTATGAAGTGCTGAACGACAACGATAAGCGTCAGCGTTACGACCGTTTTGGTCATGATGGTTTACGTGGGCAAGGCGGTGGTGGCTACGACATGTCGATGGAAGACATCTTCTCCAATTTCGGCGACATCTTTGGCAGCGCCTTTGGCGGCTTTAGTGGCGGTTTTGGCAGTAGCAGCCGGCGACGTCGTGTCAACAGGGGCAGCAATTTACGTGTGCGCGTAAAGCTTACCCTCGAGGAAATTGCCAATGGAATCAATAAAAAAATAAAAGTTAATAAGTATAAAAAGTGCGAAGAGTGCTCGGGAAGCGGTGCCAAAGGTGGCAGCTCCTACAGCACATGCAGCACTTGTCATGGTTCAGGCCAGGTAACGCGCGTTACCAATACTTTTCTGGGGCAAATGCAAACGGCAAGCACTTGCCCGGCCTGCGGTGGCGAAGGGCAGGTAATCACCAGCAAATGTGCTTCCTGCAACGGCGATGGCATCGTGCGTGGCGAAGAGGTGATTAGCATCGAAATCCCCGCTGGCGTAGCCCAGGATATGCAGCTTTCGGTGAGTGGTAAAGGAAACGCGGGAGCCCGGGGCGGCATCAATGGCGACCTCATCGTAGTGATAGAAGAAGCCGAGCACGAATCACTCATCCGCGACGGCGACAACCTCATCTACAATCATTTTATCTCTTTTGCCGAAGCAGCGCTGGGAGCTACCGCCTATGTGCCCACCCTCGACGGGAAAGCCAAGGTGAGCATCGAAGCAGGTACACATTCCGGTAAGGTGTTGCGACTAAAAAATAAAGGCATCCCACACCTGCAACAATATGGGCGCGGCGATTTGCTGGTGAACATCAGCGTGTGGACGCCACAAAGCCTCAGCCGCGAAGAACGCGAGCTGCTGCAGAAGCTCGACGAATCCGAAAGCTTCAAACCCAGCCCCTCCAAAAGTCAGCGCGGCATTTTCAATAGGATGAAGGAATATTTTCAATAATGGCTAAAAAGTTCAAAAAAATTACCGGCGACATTGTTTATTCCACCAATCCCGATTTTTCATTCCAATTTCAGGAAGAGGCACAGGAGGAAACACTAAGTCCTGCCCAACAAAACCTGAAAGTATGGCTCGATCGCAAGATGCGCAAGGGAAAGGTGGTGACGCTGGTGAAAGGTTTCGTGGGAACCACGGAGGATTTGGAGTCTCTGGCCAAACTTCTCAAGACGCGCTGTGGAACCGGTGGATCGGCCAAAGAAGGTGAAATCATAATACAAGGCGAAGTGCGCGAAAAGGTGCTGGCAATCCTCAAAAGTGAAGGTTACAAAGCCATTGCTGCGGGAGGGTAGGGGAGAAGGCAGCCGGCAGTTCACAGTTCTCAGTCGGCAGCCCTAAATAACAACCCGACAATTTGATAACCCGATAACTTGACAACATTACTATGGAAAACGAAGACATTTTAAAAGAACCGGTTTACTCTCCTTTTGTATTGGAATTTGTAGCGGTGGCGCAGAAGTATTGTTTGTTTATCGAAGAGATCGATAATTACTCCGTGGGCGAAATTTTCGATTACATGCATAAAGCTCTGTCGTTGTTGTATGTGCGCGGCTCGGTGCTGCCGAAAGTAACGCCCGAACACTACGAAGCCAACGAGAAATATGTAACCGAAGAGCAGTGGCAAAATGTTTTTAACGCTTTGCGCGAAAAGCTGGGAAAAGACGACGAATACTGGTTCAACGAAAATGATAACCCGCTCAACGAACTGATAAAAGGTAGCCTGGCCGATGGTTTTACGGATATTTACCAGGACATGAGGGATTTCGTGCTGCTGTATCAAAAACCATTGCGTGATGCCAAAAAGGTTGCGGTGTGGGAGATGCGCGAATTGTTTCAGGCACACTGGGGTTTCCGGATTGTGAACCTGCTCAAGGTTCTGCATTATAATCTTTACAGCGAAAATCGCCCGACAGCAATGACCGGCGTTGATGGCCTCCCCATTTAGGCCAGCGAGGAGGAGTGATTCTTTTTTTGCAAACACTTCGTTGAGGCTTTGCTAAGTAGTGATCCTCTCAAATCAATCACTGACAATTAAGCAGGCAAATCCTAGGAACCCCTACACCGACTTACAATACTCAACAAACCCCTGGCTATAAAGGCCACATTCTAAATAAGTATTTAGCTACCTAATTGATTGTTAATACATTGTTTTAGAAATCTCCAGGCTTTCTAAATAAGTCATCATCAGGCTACCATGTGGTTATGGATTGATTTTTGGGTAAATTTGCAATCTTTATTGATTCTAAATTATCATTACCAGCTTAAAGAGTTAAAATGAACTTAAGCGAATTAAAACAAGGCGATAAAGCTTTTATCTCGAAAGTAAAAGGGCGTGGCGCTTTTCGCAAACGCCTCACTGAGATGGGTTTTGTGAAAGGCAAAGAGGTGGAGGTAATCCGCAATGCACCTTTGCGCGACCCCATCGAGTACAGGCTGATGAATTATGAGGTGTCGCTGCGGCGTAGCGAGGCGCGTTTGGTGTCGGTGGTAACGAAAGAATCAGAAATTAATAATGGAAACGGACTCCCCTTTCAGGGCACCATCAGCGACGACATTCTTAAATTGAAGGCCGTCGAAAAAGGCAAGACCATCGATATTGCTCTGGTAGGAAATCCCAACTCCGGCAAAACCACCATTTTTAACTTTGCTTCACGTTCACGCGAAAAGGTGGGCAATTATGGCGGCGTAACTGTGGATGCCAAAATGGCTCACTTCAAGCTCGACGGTTATACTTTCAACCTGGTGGATTTGCCCGGAACCTATTCGCTGAGCGCTTATACTCCCGAAGAGTTGTACGTGCGCAAGCATATCCTGGGGCATTTCCCCGACATTGTCATCAACGTACTCGACGCTTCCAATCTCGAACGTAATCTTTACCTCACCACCCAGCTTATCGACATGGATATTAAGGTGGTGGTGGCCCTCAATATGTACGACGAGCTTTCTGCAAAAGGCGACAAGTTCGACCACCGGGCGCTCGGAAAAATGCTCGGGATCCCTTTCGTACCTACGATTGGCTCGAAAGGAAAAGGCATCCGCACGCTTTTTCGCAAAGTAATAGATGTGTACGAAGACCGCGACCCCATCATGCGGCACATCCATATTCATTATGGAAAGCCCATGGAGCGTAGCATCAGCAGGATTCAGGATGAGATTTGGAAAAATAAGTCACTCACCGATAAAGTTTCGTCACGTTATTACGCCATCAAGCTGCTCGAAAAAGACGAATCGGCGCATTTTTCGTTGGGTAAGTTGCCCAACTATCCCGACATCAGTCGTATTGCCGAACGCGAGATAGAGCTTTTGGAAAAAGATTTCCAGGACGACACCGAATCCATGGTCACCGATTTCAAATATGGTTTCATTGCCGGCGCTCTACGCGAAACATTTCAGGAAAATCGTCACAGTCGCAGCACCCGAAACGAAACGGAGGTTGTAGACACCTTCCTGACGCACCGCGTTTTTGGTTTCCCGATCTTCTTGTTTTTTATGTGGCTGATGTTTTACAGCACTTTTACGTTGGGCGAATATCCCATGCAATGGATCGACGCCGGTTTTGGAGCACTCAACGGATTTGTAAGCACCTATATGACTCCCGGTATGCTCAAAGATCTGCTTACCGACGGAATCATTTCCGGGGTGGGCAGCGTGTTGGTATTTCTACCCAACATTCTCATCCTGTTCTTCTTTATTTCTTTTATGGAAGATACAGGTTACATGGCCAGAGTAGCTTTTATCATGGACAGGATTATGCACAAAATCGGTTTGCATGGCCGATCGTTTATTCCGATGTTGATGGGATTTGGATGCAACGTGCCGGCCATCATGGCCACGCGTACCATCGAGTCGCGTTCCGACCGTATCCTCACTATTCTTATCAATCCATTTATGTCGTGTAGCGCGCGACTGCCTGTTTACATTCTTATCATCGGAGCCGTTTTTCCGGAGCACCCCAGTACCATTCTTTTTGGCATCTATGGTTTTGGTATTTTGGTAGCTGCTCTGATAGCAGTTTTGTTTAAGAAAACAATATTTAGAAATCAGGAAGCGCCCTTTGTCATGGAGTTGCCGCCCTACCGGTTGCCCACGCTCAAAGCCATTGTTCGCAATATGTGGTTCAAAGGTTCGCAGTACCTGCGGAAAATGGGCGGTGTAATTTTAATTGCTGTAATAATAATATGGGCCGCTGGCTATTTTCCATTGCACAAAGAGCACATGGAGGCGTTCGATCAGCAGATTGCATTGGTACAGCAAGAACACCAGGATCAGATTTCCGATCTACACATGGCCGACGATATCGATCAGGTGCAACAACTGGAGCATGATGAGCAATTACAGGTTTTGCGTTTGCAGGAGCAAAAAGCAACCTATCGTTTGCAAAATAGTTACATCGGGAAGCTGGGGCATTGGTTTCAGCCGGCGATAGCACCTTTGGGCTTCGACTGGAAAATGGGTGTGGCCTTGATTACCGGGGCGGCGGCCAAAGAAATTGTGGTGAGCACGATGGGTGTTTTGTATCAGGATTCCGAAGAAGGAATGTCTGGCCACACACTGTCACAAAAAATCCAGCACCAGCGCCACACCGATGGACCGCTCGAAGGCCAGCCTGTGTTTACTCCTGCGGTGGCTTTGGCATTTTTGATTTTTGTGTTGATTTATTTCCCATGCATTGCAGTGGTTTCTGCCGTTAAAAAAGAAACCGGTGGGTGGAAATGGGCTTTGTTTTTGGTCGGCTACACCACGGTGCTGGCTTATGTCCTGTCATTTTTGACCTATCGGATAGGACTTTTAGTATTTTAAAATTTTGTGAATTATGGTACAGGAAATTCTAACATATCTAATCTTAGCTGCCACCTTTGTAATAATGGTGGTAAAAATGGTTCGTTTTTTTTATCAAAAAGAGCCTTCGGCATGCAGCTCATGTTTTCAGGCACAAAGCAGCTGCAAGATTGCGCATCTCAAGAAAGCTGCCCACCATTGATCTTTTGAGCTCCAGGCTAAATAGTATCTGTTTGTAAAGTCGATGTTTTTATAACAAAAAACCAAATTCGTACGAATTTGGTCATTGAGTTTTTAACATTGAAATTTATTTGTGATTGTTAGCACCGGCTACTGACGGTTGTTTTATTGCGTTTGGGATTTAATGGTGAATTGCCGTAGAGAAACCAAATAGCTAATGCTTCTCATCCAGTCTGTTGAGGCCTTCGATGGCCTTTTGAAAGTTGCTTGTTTTCTCCAGCGCTGCGTTGTAGTCAGAGCGCGCCATATCGTATTGCCCCATTTGTTCATAGGTAAAACCACGATTATACCAGGCCTCGGTGTACCCGGGCGCCAGGGTGATAACCTGCGTGAAATAATCGGCTGCTCTGGCAAAATCATTTAAATAAACCAGATGGATATAGCCCAGGTTGTAAAGTGCCGGAACATATTCGGGAGCTATGTCGAGTATGTTTTGGTAGGTTTTGATAGCGCTTTCGGTTTTATCGTTTTCCTGAAAAAACAAGCCGAGCTGATAATAAGGTTCCAATGTGCGAGGGCGTAGCTCGATGGCATTTCTGAGGTAGCTTACCGCGACGGGGTTTTTTTGTGCAGCAAAGATGATCCCCAATTCAAGCTGCGCCTCAAAATATTCCTGATCCTGATCTACAGCTGTCTGAAGGCTGCGGATGGCAGCAGCAGTATCAGCTTGTTCCAGTTGGCCGATGGCGGCAATAAAGTATGCTTTAGGATTGATCCCATCCAGATCGAGCAGTTGTGTGAGGGCGGCGCGGCTTTCTTTGTAATCGCGCATGATTAGATAAAGCTGTGCTTTTTTGAGAAATGCTTCGCGGCTTTCGGGATTTAGATGAAGCGCTTTATCGAGTGCGTCGAGGCATTTGTCGGGATTGCCGTCGGCCAGATAGGCATCCGACAGGGTGATATAATGATTGGCATTCTTATCGTCGATACTGATGGCGATGAGAATATCGCGCAAAGCACTATCTACATTATTCATCAAAAGATAGTAATCCGCGCGGCTAATGTAAGCGGCGTCGTTGTCAGCATTGTTAGAAATAGCTTTATTCAGCATCATCAGCACAGTGTCTGTATTTTCGGATGTGGCGTCGTGCTGGTTGGCATTTTCGGTATTGCATCCGCTTACAGCAAAAATCAAAGCGGCAATAGCCATCAAAGCTGTCGTTTTTATAAATTGTATTCTCATAATGAACCGCAACATTTTTAGCAAAATTAAAGCTACTGCTTTGAAATGCGTTTTATTAAAATAATATTGATAGCAAAAAGGTGTTGATTTTTAATGCTGGATGCTGATAATAAAAGTGTTCGCCATCGTACATCCATTGCCATTTATCTAAAACGAGGAAGTACGGTCAATTAATGTTTGAAGGTTCTATTTGATCACTTCACGGATTTTAGCTTCGAGCTCGTCTGCAAGTTCCGGGTTGTCTTCAAGGAGTTTTTTCACCGCGTCGCGTCCTTGTCCCAGTTTTGTGTCGCCGTAGCTATACCAGGAGCCGCTTTTTTTGATGATTTCATGTTCTGCGCCCAGGTCGATGATTTCGCCCAGCTTGGAAATACCTTCTCCATAGATCATATCGAATTCGGCACTACGGAATGGCGGGGCAACTTTGTTCTTTACCACTTTTACCCGCACACGGTTACCACTTACCGATTCGGTGTCTTTTATTTGTCCTGTGCGGCGAATATCGAGGCGGATAGAAGCATAAAACTTCAGCGCGTTGCCACCGGTGGTAGTCTCCGGGTTGCCAAACATGACGCCGATTTTTTCGCGCAGCTGGTTGATGAAAATACAGATCGAGCCGGTTTTGCTAATAGTGGCGGTAAGCTTGCGCAAAGCCTGCGACATAAGCCGTGCCTGCAAGCCCATCCTGGAGTCGCCCATCTCGCCTTCTATTTCAGCTTTTGGCGTGAGGGCTGCCACCGAGTCGATGACAATGATGTCGATGGCTCCTGAGCGAATCAGATTGTCGGCAATCTCGAGCGCTTGCTCACCGTTGTCGGGCTGCGACACCAGCAGATTTTTTGTGTCCACGCCAAGCTTCTCACCATAGATTCTGTCGAAGGCATGCTCCGCATCGATAAATGCAGCAATGCCCCCCGCTTTTTGTGCTTCGGCCACGGCATGAAGGGCCAGGGTGGTTTTACCCGACGACTCCGGCCCGTAGATTTCTACAATCCTTCCTTTGGGCAGCCCACCAACGCCAAGCGCAGCGTCCAATCCGATGGAGCCTGTGGAGATGGTTGGCATGTTTTCGATGGGTGAGTCGCCCAGCATCATGATGGCGCCTTTGCCGTAATGTTTCTCTATGTTGCCCAGCGTGAGCTGTAGCGCTTGCATTTTATCCGCTTTTATCTTGTCGGTGTCATTTTTTTCTTTAGCCATGATTTTGGTTCTTATTATAAATATTTTTGAAATTTAATCATTTTCCATTGCCTGCAGGATCTGTGCAGCATGGTCTTTGGTTTTTACTGATGTAATTACTTTCTCAATCTTACCTTTCTCATCTATCACGTAAGTGGTGCGCAGCAGGCCTTCATAGCTTTTTCCATACATGCTTTTGGTTCCCCACGCACCATAAGCTTTGATCACCTCCAGCTCAGTGTCGGCGAGCAGCGAGAAAGGAAGGTTATATTTCTCAGCAAACTTTTTTTGCTTCTCTACTGTGTCGGGACTTACGCCAATAATTTTGTAACCACGTCCCAGCAGGTCGTCGTAGTTGTCGCGCAGGTTGCAGCTTTCGGCAGTGCAACCGGGGGTGTCAGCTTTCGGATAGAAATAAAGAATGACTTTGTGACCCAGGAAATCTTTCAGAGCCACCATTTTTCCATCCTGATCTTTCACCTGAAAATCGGGAGCTTTATCACCCTTGTTTAAAAATGCCATAATTAATGTGTATTAAATGTTTAGCAACAAAATTAATGAAATCATCCGCTTAGCTGGTGCTTTAAGATTTATTAAGAGCTGATTTCCTTTGATGTTGCTGATAAAATTTGCAAATATTGGCGATGCCGCATTGGTCGCATTTGGGTTTGCGTGCCTGGCAGATGTAACGGCCGTGCAGGATAAGCCAATGATGTGCCCGCGAAATATATTCTTCGGGAATATTCTGCACGAGTTGCTTCTCCGTGTCGAGTGGCGTTTTGCTTCGGGTGGTAAGTCCAATGCGTGCGGAAACTCTGAACACATGCGTATCCACTGCCATGGCTGGTTGGTTGAAAGCCACGGAGGCAATTACGTTGGCTGTTTTGCGTCCCACACCCGGCAGCTTTTGAAGTTGTTCTATCTCTGATGGCACAATGCCGCTAAAATCCTTCAGGAGCATGGTGGCCATACCGATGAGGTGTTTGGCTTTATTGTTAGGATAGGTGCAGCTTTTGATGAATTCGTAAACCTGATCGGTGGTGGCATCGGCAAGCGTAGCAGGATTCGGGAACCGGTCGAAGAGAGCCGGTGTAATCATGTTTACACGTTTGTCAGTACATTGCGCCGATAGTATTACTGCTACAAGCAGTTGGTAGGGGGTATAATATCTCAGCTCGGTTTCGGGCTCAGGCTCGTGCTGCGAAAAATATTCGATAAACTGCGTGTATCTCTCTTTTTTTGTCAATGCAATTGTTTTTTTACAAAAATAGAAAAGCCACCTGGTATGGGTGGCTTTTGTTGAAAAATCTTTTCTCTGTGTCAGAGTTTTTTTAATTCAGCAGTAAGCTGAAGTTTCCTGTATTTTGTGTTTTTATTACAGATAAGGCTCTGGAATAATTCAAGATGTTGTTGATGGTACTTTGACTTGGCGAGACTTTCAGTTTGGCAACATATCTTTTAACACGCATGACTGTATTGAATTTTTTGGAAAGGTTCTCATCAGCCTCAATCATGTTTCGATACCTGTTGTCGCCGGAAAACTCCGGGTCACTATAAGCAAAGAACATCAAATCGTTAAGAGTAAAAGGATTCTGCATAGGCTATTTTGTTGATGATTAAATCAGTGAACAAAATAGCAAACGAACCACGCGCGCGCTTTATTACATGCCCCGGGAATTACTTAGTAAGGATCACATTCTTTTCTTTTATGAGCTTGCGCAGATTGATCAGTGCATAGCGCATACGTCCCAAAGCAGTGTTGATACTCACATCGGTTTGCTCTGCAATATCTTTAAAACTCATCTCTGAATAGTGGCGCATAAAGAGCACCTCCTTTTGTTCAGGCGGAAGGTATTCGATCAGTTTACGCACATCTTCGTGTATTTGTTCGGTTATCATCCGGTCTTCTACACTGGGATCGGTAAAGCGAATGGTGTCGAAAATATCGAAATTATCTTTGTCGTTTTCAACGGTAGGCAGGCGCTTCGACTTACGGAAATGGTCGATGATGAGGTTGTGAGCAATACGCATCACCCACTGGATAAATTTCCCTTCCTCTCTGTAAGCACCCGATTTTATGGTGTTGATAACTTTGATAAACGTATCCTGAAAAATGTCATCAGCTAACTGTTTATCTTTTACCACCATCAGAATGTAGGCAAACACCCTGTTTTGGTGGCGTTGGATTAACTTTTCAAGGCTGTACTGATTACCTTCCAAAAATTGACAAATTAAGTCCTTATCACTTGGAAATTGAGCTTTCATACGGATCTCCTTTTTATGTTTGTTTCACAAGCGTAATTTTTTTTCGATAATCTGTCTCCTATTTTTTGTTAATAATTTATTTAATGGTCAATCAATGCTTTTGAAAAGTTGGTGCAAATATAGACAAATATTAACACCACCAAATTTTCTTTTACTTTTGTTGCCTTATAAATCGGCAATTTTGTGGGTGTTCAGCATTCAAGAATTATGCCATGAAACGGTAAAACAAATTCCATGTCAATTGATAATATCGAAACCTTAGACCCGCATAAATTTATCCTCATCAAAGGTGCCCGTGTGCACAACCTGAAGAACATTGATGTTGCCATCGCACGCAATCGATTGGTTGTAATTACCGGCTTGTCGGGTTCCGGAAAGTCATCGTTGGCTTTCGACACCTTGTATGCCGAAGGCCAGCGGCGTTATGTGGAGAGTCTGAGCGCCTACGCACGGCAGTTTTTGGGACGCATGCAAAAGCCCGAAGTCGATTACATCAAGGGTATTTCGCCCGCCATTGCCATCGAACAAAAGGTGAATTCGCGCAATCCGCGCTCAACTGTGGGTACTTCTACCGAGATTTACGAATATCTCAAACTACTTTTTGCACGTATCGGGCATACAATTTCTCCGGTGTCGGGGCAGGAGGTGGTGCGTCATTCGGTAACGGATGTTGTAAACTTCGTAGTGTCTCTGCCCGCCGATTCCCGTGTGCTCATCACCAGTTGTATCACCAGCGCCGGTACCCGTAAATTGCCTGACCAGCTTACAGTTCTTTTGCAGCAAGGCTTTACACGTTTGCTCGTCAATCAGGAAATTATCCGCATCGAAGACATTATTAAAAATCCAAAACTTGCCGAAGGAAATGCTGATGAGATAGAGGTGGTGGTGGATCGGTTGGTGGTAACCGATGAAGATGATCTGCGCTCGCGTGTGGCCGATTCTGTTCAGATTGCTTTTTACGAAGGCAAGGGGCGCTGCTACGTAAAAGTGTATGATGGCGACAAGCTGACCTCGCATGAGTTTTCCAATAAATTTGAGCTCGACGAAATTACTTTCGAAGAGCCCTCGGAGAATCTTTTTAGTTTTAATAATCCCTTTGGGGCTTGTAAACGTTGCGAGGGGTTTGGCAGCGTGATAGGCATCGACGAAGATTTGGTAATCCCTAACAAAAGTCTTTCGGTGTATGTGGGGGCAGTGGCTCCCTGGAAAGGTGAGAAGATGGGGCAATGGCGCGAATGGTTTGTTATGGCTGCGCCGAAGTTTAAATTTCCGGTGCACAAGCCTTACAACCAGCTCACGCAGGAGCAACGTAACCTGTTGTGGACGGGCAACAAACACTTTGAAGGCATTGATGAGTTTTTTAAACAGGTACAAGAACAGACCTATAAAATTCAGTACCGCGTGATGCTTTCGCGCTATCGCGGTAAAACCATCTGCCCGGATTGTCGCGGTACACGCTTGCGCAAAGACGCCCAATATGTCAGGGTGGATGACCATTCCATCACCGACTTGGTGCTGATGCCATTGGATAAACTTTTGAGGTTTTTTGAAGACATTCATATTTCCGACTACGAGATGGGTGTGGCGCGACGGCTTTTATTAGAAATCAAAAACCGTCTTGGATTTCTGTGTGATGTGGGTCTGGGTTATCTCACTCTAAACCGTTTGTCGTCCTCGCTCTCGGGAGGAGAATCGCAGCGCATCAACCTGGCCACTTCGCTCGGTAGCAGCCTGGTGGGATCGATGTACATCCTCGACGAGCCCAGCATCGGACTTCATCCGCGCGATACAGAGCGCCTGATAATGGTGCTCAAACGTTTGAAACAACTTGGCAATACCGTGATAGTGGTAGAGCACGACGAGCACATTATGCGGCAAGCCGATCAAATCATCGATATTGGTCCACTGGCTGGTGTTCATGGGGGAGAGGTGGTATTTTCGGGAACGCTCGCCGAGCTGTTGCAAAGTGGTAAGAGCCTTACGGCAAAATATCTGACTGGTACGCTGGAGGTTCCGGTGCCGGCAATACGGCGTAAATCGAACGACTACATAGAGGCCACCGGATGCCGCGAAAATAACCTCAAAGATATTTCTGTAAAGATACCTTTGAATGTTTTTACGGTGATAACGGGTGTTAGCGGCTCGGGAAAATCGTCGCTGGTGCGGCAGATTTTACATCCTGCCATCAAAAGGCATCTCGGAGGATATTCTGAAAAAACCGGAAAATACGACGTGTTGCAGGGCGATCTCAAGCGCATAGAGGCGGTAGAGTTTGTCGACCAGAATCCTATCGGGCGCTCCTCGCGATCTAACCCTGCCACTTACGTAAAAGCTTACGACGAAATCAGGGCGCTTTACGCAAGTCAACAACTGGCAAAGGTGCGCGGTTACAAACCGGGTTTCTTTTCTTTTAATGTTGAGGGCGGTCGCTGCGAAGAATGCGAAGGCGAAGGTGTGGTAAAGATAGAGATGCAGTTTATGGCCGACATCTATCTCACCTGCGAAGCCTGCGGCGGCAAGCGTTTCAAAGATGAAGTTCTGGATGTAAAATTCAAAGACAAAAATATCGCCGACATCCTCGACATGACCATCAATCAGGCAGTCGACTTTTTTGGCATCGACAACGTCAAAGCTTCGGCTACCGAAAAACGTATCATGAGCCGGCTGCAGCCATTACAGGATGTTGGGTTGGGATATTTAAAACTGGGACAATCGTCGAGTACTTTATCAGGTGGCGAGGCGCAGCGCATCAAGCTGGCTTCATTTCTTACCAAAGGCGCCGGCGAAAGCCCTACGCTTTTCTTTTTCGATGAACCCACCACAGGGCTGCACTTTCACGACATCAGCAAACTGCTCGAAGCGTTTAACGCTTTGCTCGAAAACGGCCATACCATCGTGGTGATAGAGCACAATCCTGAAATTATCAAATCGGCCGATCATATCATCGACCTGGGTCCCGAAGGCGGCGACCAGGGCGGATATCTCGTTTTTGAGGGAACGCCCGAAGAAATTGTCAAAGCTGAAAAATCCTATACCGGCCAATATCTGCGCGACAAGATAAAATCTTAAAAATGCTCGTTTCCGCTTCTCTGTTGCTCGCCACTTTGTTGACATTCGTTATCAACCTGCCCTTTGGTTTTTGGCGCGGCAGCACACGCCGGTATAGTTTCGCGTGGATTCTGGCCATCCATATCCCGGTGCCCATCATCATCTTTCTGAGGTTTTATCTCAAAATTGGTTTCCGATGGAGTACCTATCTCTTTTTGGTGGCTGCATTTTTTACAGGACAATATGTGGGGGCAGCATTTTATAAATGGTGGAAAAAAAACGCCTGAAACGACTACCATGTCAGTGCTTTAGTATTTCTTAACAGCGTCTCACCAGCGATTCTTGCTACTTTTGCAAATCCATTAACGCAAAAAATAAAAAACTATGCTTTTCGATCTTGATCTCATCCAAACTGTTTACAATAAATTTCCTGAACGAATTCAAAAGGCGCGTCAGCTTCTGAAGCGTCCGCTTACACTCACCGAAAAAATCCTGTATGCTCATCTTTGGGGCGAGTTAGAAAAAGAGCATAAGCGTGGCGACGATTACGTGGATTTTGCTCCCGATCGGGTGGCCATGCAGGATGCAACCGCACAGATGGCGCTGCTACAGTTTATGCAGGCCGGACGCGAAAAAGCGGCGGTTCCAAGCACCGTTCATTGCGACCATCTGATTCAGGCGCGCGTGGGAGCCAAAGAAGATTTAAAGGTGGCTAAAGATCATAATCGGGAAGTTTTTGATTTCCTTTCGTCGATATCCAGTAAATATGGTATAGGATTCTGGAAACCGGGAGCCGGCATCATCCATCAGGTGGTGCTCGAAAATTACGCGTTTCCTGGTGGGATGATGATTGGCACCGATTCGCATACCGTAAATGCCGGCGGACTGGGCATGGTTGCCATTGGCGTGGGTGGCGCCGATGCTGTGGATGTGATGGCCGGGATGCCATGGGAGCTGAAGATGCCACGCATCATAGGCGTGAAACTTACCGGTAAGCTCAGCGGATGGACTTCCTCCAAAGACGTCATCCTTAAAGTGGCCGGTATCCTTACGGTAAAAGGCGGAACGGGCGCTATTGTAGAATATTTTGGCCCGGGTGCCGAACATCTGAGCTGCACCGGAAAAGGTACTATTTGTAACATGGGCGCCGAGATTGGTGCTACTACTTCTTTATTCGGCTACGATCGCCGCATGGCCGATTATCTGCGTGCAACGGGACGTGCTCAGGTGGCTGACGCTGCCAATAAAATTGCCGACCATCTTACCGGTGACGAAGAGGTTTATAATGATCCCGGAAAATATTTTGATCAGGTTATCGAAATTGATCTTTCTAAATTGGAGCCACACATCAATGGTCCATTCACGCCAGATCTGGCTACTCCTGTATCGGAGTTTGCGCAGGCAGCGCGCGACAACAACTGGCCTTTGATGTTGGAGGTGGGGCTGATCGGTTCCTGCACCAACTCTTCCTACGAAGATATTACGCGTGCTGCTTCCGTGGCACAGCAGGCGCTCGACAACGATCTGGAAGTGAAATCAGAATATACCGTTACGCCCGGCTCTGAGCAGGTGCGTTACACGGTAGAGCGCGATGGTTACCTGGACATTTTCGAAAAGATAGGCGGTGTAGTTTTGGCCAATGCCTGTGGTCCATGTATCGGGCAGTGGGCACGGCACAATGCCGACAAGAAGGAGAGAAATTCGATCATGACTTCGTTCAACCGAAATTTTGCAAAACGCAACGACGGCAACCCCAATACGCATGGCTTTGTCGCTTCGCCGGAAATAGTGACGGCTTTTGCCATCGCCGGCACCCTCGAATTTAATCCGCTTACTGATAGCCTTATTAATAAAAAAGGAGAAAAGATAAAGCTCAAAGAACCTCAGGGTATCGAACTGCCGATAAAAGGTTTTGCAGTAGAAGATAATGGCTACCAGGAACCAGCCCACGACGGCAGCAATATTAATGTAGCAGTGGCTCCCGACTCTGATCGCCTGCAGCTCCTCACGGCTTTTGCCCCCTGGGAAGGTCACGACATAAAAGGGCTCAGGCTGCTGATAAAAGCCAAAGGAAAATGCACCACCGATCATATTTCGATGGCGGGGCCGTGGTTGCGTTACCGTGGTCACTTGGATAATATTTCCAACAATCTGCTCATTGGCGCCGAAAACGCCTTTACAGGAAATACCAATCTGATCAAAAATCAGCTCACCGGACAATATGATGCAGTGCCAGCCGTGGCACGAGCTTACAAAGCGCAGGGCATCGGAACCATTGTGGTGGGCGACGAAAATTACGGCGAAGGCTCATCGCGCGAACATGCCGCCATGGAGCCGCGCCATCTGGGCGTTCGGGCTGTGGTGGTGCGTAGCTTTGCACGCATCCACGAAACCAACCTGAAAAAGCAGGGAATGCTGGCGCTTACCTTTGCCGAAAAAGCCGACTACGACAAGATCCTGGAAGACGACACTTTCGACATCACCGGTCTCGAAACTTTTGAGCAGGGACGTTCGCTGCAGCTCATCGTTCGCCATGCTGATGGCACCACCGACAAGATGGAGATGCTGCACACCTACAGCCCAATACAAATAGAATGGTTTAACGCCGGCTCGGCGCTCAACCTTATCAGAAATAAGAATGATGCTTGAGCATGGCGCGTGGCGTCGTGATGACCACCGACTGAGAACTGCCGCCTGAAGACTGAGAACTTCCTATTTGTAGATTTTTTAACCCAAATTTTGGGTAAGGGTATCCACAGCGCAGTATTTTTTTATTTTTTAAGATTTAAAATTAAAAACCATACAATCAGTGGGTTAAGCTACTTATTTGTCTGTTTTTCTTTTCCAAAATTTCTGGCACGATCCTCTCTTATCACCTTTCCAGATTAAGATTTTGAAAATAAAATGTTAAACCTAAAAAAGTAAAAGCAATGAACAAACTGCAATTAAAAGGAACCTGGAACACAGTGAAAGGAAAATTGAAACAGAATTACGGAAACCTTACTGACGACGATCTGACGTATGTCGAAGGCAAAGAAGACGAACTGCTCGGCCGTCTGCAAAAGAAAACCGGAAAGACAAAAGAAGAATTAACTAACGAAATCAATAAAATAAATTAATTATGAGATCAATATTGTATATTATCGCGGTAATCCTGATTATTGGCTGGATACTCGGATTCTTTGTTTACACAGCTGGCGGACTCATCCACATCCTTTTGGTGTTAGCTGTTATCTCTATACTGATTTCGCTGATTCGCAAATGACGCCCACTAAACGCTGAACATCAGTAAATCCATTTTTTAAAAGATTAAATTTTTAAACTTAAAAAACGATTTCTATGAAATCCCGATTTAAAATCATTTCACTGGCACTAGTGTCTCTATTTTTTATCGCTACCGCATGTAACAATCCCCAGCAGCGTGACGAATCTAAATATACACCGGAGCAAATGAAACTAGAACGTCAACAGGCACTGGCAGAATTGCGTGCTGACATCAACCGCCTCGAGGCCAACATTGACGCTACTCTGCGCGACAAACCCGACAATTTCAAAGAGCGCATGCAGGAATCGCTCGATAATCTCGAAGAGCGTATCGACGATTTTGAAGACCGTATGAAAGAACGCGGCGATGAAATTGATACCCAAACCCAGCGTACCATCAACAACCTGAAACGTGAGACGCAACACCTCGAAGAACGTCTTGATGAATGGACCGAAAGCGACTGGGAAAAGTTCAAGGCTGACTTTAACGATGGCTGGGATGATTTCAAGAACGAGCTGCGCGATCTGACTGATGGCGACGACAATAAGTAAACAAAAAGTTGAGTGATTGATTAGTTGATTGAGTGAATAGAAAATCCCGGTAGCAGAGATGCTCCGGGATTTTTATATTTATCTGTACTTTGTTATTTCGTCAGGAATCCAGGTTTTGATCCTTCGTAACTTTGATAACCTGACAATCTAATCTATTTGATCATTCCTGTTTGCTTCAGGCATTTTTTTATCATCTCGAAAGTACGGTCGATTTCGTTGTCAAGTCCCACCGAGAAGCGGATAAGACCTTCGGAAAGACCCATTTCTTTTTGCTTTTCTGCGGGTACTTCCGACGAAGTACTTTTGCCCGAGTTGCTAAAGAGTGTTTTGAAATAGCCGAGGCTTACGGCCAGATAGCCTACGCCAACCTCTTCCATCATCTCCATCATTTCAGCGGCTTTTTCTGCCGTACCTGCGTCGAAGGAGAGCATGCCACCAAAGCCATATTTCTCATTCATTATCGATTTGAGCAGCTCGTGACCGGGGTGTTTTTTCAGTCCGGGATAATTTATCGGGACGCCTATTTCTTCCAGTTTCTCGGCCAGATACATTGCATTGCGGCTATGCTGCTGCATGCGGATGTGGAGTGTATGCAGGTTTTTCAAAATCGACGACGAGCGGAACGGGTCGAGCACCGGGCCCAAAAGCATAGCAGTTCCACTGTTTACGTCGATGAGCGAAGCGATAAATTCTTCCGTTCCGCAGATGGCACCGGCAACGCAGTCATTTTTTCCGTTTATAAATTTGGTGAGGCTGTAAAGTACCACGTCGGCGCCCAATTTGGCCGGGCTGATCATCATCGGCGTAAAGGTGTTGTCGACCAGCAACTTTGCGTTGTGCTTGTGGGCGATGTCTGCTAGTTTGCGCACATCCGAAACCTGGAGCAGCGGATTGGTGACCGTTTCGGTGTAGACGATGCGTGTGTTGGGTTTTATGGCAGCTTCTACTTCTTTCAGGTTGGTGATATCTACAAAAGTCACCTCGATATTGAATTTCTCTATGTAGTTGTTCAGAAATGCAAAGGTTCCGCCGTAGGTGGTGCGGCTAACTACGATGTGGTCGCCGGCATTACAAAGTTGCAAAATTGCGCAGGTGATGGCGCTCATTCCTGAGGCTGTTACCCAGGCTGCTTCGGTGCCTTCCATGGCGGCCAGCGCATCAGCCAGAAATTTGTTGCTGGGGTTCCAGTGACGTGAGTAAAGGAAGCATCCTTCTGCCTCGCCTTTAAAAGTGTCGAGCATGGTCTTGGCCTGCATAAATGTGAAGGTGGCCGAATCGGTGACGGATGGGTTTACACCGCCAAATTCGCCAAACTGTAATAAATCCTGAATTTTACTTGCCGGATCAAATTTCATAATTGTATCTTTTTTAAATTATTTAATTTTAAATGTCGAAGCAAAACTAAGGAAATTGCGCCGATTTAAAGGCGGTATCTTTAAAGATTTTAAAAACTGTAACCAAAACCAAGAATATCTTAAAAAACTGTAAGTTTGCGGCTTGTTTTTTATAGTGGATGTTTTAGTTTCTAAACAACGAATAACGATTAACAAATAACGATTAACGATTAACAAACAGCTCATGACTGAAAATTTCAAACTCGACAGTCTCGACCGGCGCATCCTGGCGCTGCTTACCGCCGATGCCCGCACGCCATACCTCGAGGTGGCACGACATTGCAAAGTGTCGGGAGCGGCCATCCATCAGCGGGTGCAAAAAATGACCGAAGCAGGTGTGATCATCGGCTCGCAGGTAACTATTTCGCGCAGTGGCTTCGGCTATCTCACGTGTGCTTTCATCGGTTTGCAGGTAAATCTCACTGCTACGAGCACACATGAGGAAGTTTTCCAGAAGATAAAACAAATCCCTGAAATCGTTGAGTGCCACCACATCACCGGCAAATATTCGTTGCTGGTGAAAATACTGGCACGCAACAACGAGCATCTCAAAAACATCATCGTCGAGCAAATCCAATCCATCCCGGAGATAGTTGCCACAGAAACTTTCATCTCGCTCGAAGAGGGCTTTGTGCGCCCGCTGCCTGTGGAATAAAAGCCTTAAAAACAAAGTTATCTTTGTCATCTAATATCGTTAAGGTGAAGCATGTAATGATTTTCCGTATTGCGTTGTCTATCGTAGTTCTGGTGATTTCTGCCGGACGACTTCCGTCACAGAATATGGTCCAGATCGATTCGCTCAACCATCGTGCTAATCTGGCGTCCGGCGATTCGGCACGGGTGCACGAATATGTGGAACTATCCAAAGCAATTGTTGCCTCCGATATCGAAGAGGCTTTACAGGTGGCGCAGCAGGCAATGGATGTAGCAGAAAAATCGGGTAACCAAAAACTAATCGCATACGCTTGCCTCAACTTTGGCAACGCATATTTCGTCAATGGCCTGCTGGAGCTTTCCACGCAATATTATTTACGATACATCGAAATAAATACCCGCCTCAGCGATGAAAAAGGTGTTGCTTACGGGCGCATTAATCTGGGGGCGGTTTATCTGCAGTTGCAGCAATACGAACGCTCACGCGATTATTTTGAAAAGGCACTGACTTTTTTTGAACAAATGCCCGATTCTATTCGTCAGGCGTCGCCACATCAAGAGATGCTGACCATTTATAATAACCTGGGCATTGCCTGTCAAAACCTGAAAGAGTATGATCTGGCCGAAAAGTACTACCGAAAAGGAATTCTTTTGGCACAGCAGGATGGCAGCAAACCCGAAGAGCTCGGCATGTTGCTCAACAATCTGGGGGCGCTTTTTATCGGGCAGGGCAATCTTGAAAAAAGTCTTGAATATCTGCTCGAATCTTTCCGGTTTCGCCAGGCAGCCAACGATCTCGGCGCCATGGGGCAGTCGCACCGCACGCTTGCCGACTATTATCTCGCCATCAACGACGACCACTCCGCCATCAGTCATCTTAACGAAGGCTATCGGTTGGCGACTCAGGTTGGAAATATGGGTTTGCTAACGGAAGTGGCGATCAAATTGTTTGAGATTTATCAGCGGCAGGGCAACTCCGATTCGGCACTGAAATATTATATCGCTTACGCTGATATCAACGAAAAGCTCACCCGCGAAGAGGCGGCTAACACGCTCATGCAGTTTGAAATCACCAGCAAATACGAAGAAAGCCGGCAACGGATGCGCCTGGAGCAGCAGCGCAAGGAGCAGCGCTATCTTTTTATCGGACTCACCCTGCTTTTGATCCTGGCCATTATCAGCCTGTTATATTTCCTTTCGCATAGCCGCAACAAACGCCTTCGTCTGAAGGCCGAGAATATTCAATTGAATGCGCAGAAAATTGAGCTTGAAAAAAATAATCTTGAAAAGGAACTCGACATCAAGAAAAAAGAGCTGACCACCAATGTGATGGTTCAAATTCAGAAAAACGAGCTGATTTATGAAATTGTCCAGAAGCTACAAAAACAAATGGCAACGGGTCAACGGCCCGATCAGCGGTGGCTGCTTCAGACCATCCGCGATCTTGAGCGCACGCACGACAGTTCAATTTGGCAGGAATTTGAAGTTCGCTTCGAACAGGTGCACAATGATTTCTACCAAAAACTGAACGATATCGACGCCAGCCTCACACCCAACGAGCGGCGTTTGTGCGCTTTCCTAAAGCTAAACATGAGCTCCAAAGAAATTTCGCTCATCACCGGTCAAGCGCCCCGCACCATTGATGTGGCCAGAACCCGCCTGCGCAAAAAGCTCAAGCTCACCAACTCGGATACAGGGCTTGTTGAATATCTTGCTGCTCTTTGACGAAGTCTTCAGCCTGCAGTTCTCAGTAAGCAGCCGGCAAGGGATGGCGCCCCTGCTCTCAATAAAATTCCGGTGTGTTCAGCTTAGGCTTGGCCTAAGCTGTCTCTATTTCCGCAGGCTTTGCCTGCTTTTTTAAATCAATTTTCTTTTGGTTTCCAACAGACTAAGCCTGTAAAAATAGACCTGACGAGGCTCAGCCTCGTCCAAACACCACTATTGGAAAACTCAAATGAAACATTTCGATTAGAAAAGCGCGCACCAACCTTTCGCAGAAGTGCTCTCTGATAGTTTTCCGGCTGTCAATAAAATTCCGATGTGTTCAGCATAGGCTTGGCCTAAGCTGTCTCTATTTCCGCAGGCTTTGCCTGCTTTTTTAAGATAAGTTTCTTTTTGGTTACAACAGGCTAAGCCTGTAAAAATAGACCTGACGAGGCACAGCCTCGTCCAAACACCCAGATTTTCAGGTTGAGAATCAGTTGTGTTAATTTTTGGCTGGTTTGAGTTACGGTGGTTGAGCGTAGTCGAAACCACTACAGCCTCGTTCAAACACCACTATTGGAAAACTTAAACGAAACATTTCGATTAGAAAAGCGCACAGTAACCTTCCGCAGAAGTGCTCCCATCTCCTTTAGGAGAGGGGTCGGGGGTGAGGTCTGAAAATGCACCGAGGCTAAGCCTCGTCCAAACACACAAATTCAAAAAACCGCTCTGCGTTCTTTGTCCGGTGCCCTGCTCTCAGCGCCTTGCGATCATAAGATTCTCATCAGCAGCAAGCTAATCGTTTTTGTAGTGCGGATGTATGGTCGGTTTTGTGGTTTTGTAGCTACAAAGTGGCGATGGTTTTTTTGGTGGTAAACCACACGCGTAGTAATCTTGCAGCTCAAAACTTAAAACGATGGCGCAGAATAGAAGTGACGATAAAACGGAGAAAGAAATCGACGAGGAGTTGAAGGCTCTTTTAGAGCGTAAACAAAACGAGAGAAAAGCACTTTTGAAGTTGCTCCGTCACGTCGAAAAAGGAATGGATGATAAAATGACAAAATAGAAATCATTACACCCTTAATAATACTTAAATCAAACATTCATAATTCAAAACAATTAAAACAATGCAAACAAAAACTACATTTTTCTCACAATTTCGATTGGCCAGCCTTATGTTGCTGCTCATGCTCATGTTTACAACGGCGGGTGCCCAGAGCAGTCGTATCTTCCCTATCGAGGAGAGCTTTGAAGTCGCAACCTTTCCACCCGCCAACTGGCAGATTTATGATTTGGATGGTGGCGGCGAATACTGGGCTGCCACTACTACTTTAAATCACACACCCGATGGTTCCATGAGCGCTTATCATAGTTTCGCTTTTGGCAACCAGGATGGTTGGCTGGTAACTCCTGCCATGGATTTTCCAACCGGTCATCCGATTGTTTTTACTTTTTGGAATTATACCCTTGACCCTGATTATTATGGCAACAACAGCGTATGGATCAGTACCGGCAGCGGCGATCCGGCCAGTGGCGATTTCGTGCAGCTTTGGACGGCTGACGTAGCGGTGGCAGTGTGGGAGCAGGTAATTCTTAATCTGCAAAGCTACGAGGGGCAAACCGCTTATGTTGCATTCCGCTATCAAGGCGACTTTGCACATGCTTGGGCTGTGGATGATGTATTTATTGGAAGTGATTTTAATACCGCCCCGCAAATCGTTGTCAATCCTGCCGTTTTGAATATTACTGCACCCATAAATACGGTAGTAAATAAAAAACTTACGATAAAAAATATCGGTATCGATAATCTGGTTTACACACTCGACTTTACCTATGGCAGTGGCACCAACGGTTGGCTTTCCATCGATCCGCTTAGCGGCGACCTTGGCACCAATAGCTCGCTGGCACATATCCTAACTTTCAATCCTGAAGGTCTTTCTATTGGCAGCACATACACTGCCACCATCACCATCAGCTCCAACGATCCCGAGTTGCCGGAAGTAACTGTACCGGTTAACTACACTATTCTGGAAGCTGCAAATATTGATGTGACCATTATGGTTAATGACTACACCTTCCCTTACGACATTAGCGAAAGCGGTGAATATGTTGTGATCGTGCCTTTTGGTGGCGGGGGATTACTTTGGTCAAAATCTGGCGGATTGTTACCTATTAACGGCATCGAACCAGAAGTGATTGCGGTTGCCGAAGATGGAACTGTAGCAGGCACCGAGCGCAATCCTGAATATAATCTTCAGGGTCAGGAGACAGCTATGGCTGGCCTGTGGCATCCCCAAAGCGGGCAGTGGTCGTTTCTGCCGCTGAATCCTGAAGTAGGCGAACCGACAGAATCTGATTATTCTTCCGCATGGGGAATGTCTGCTGACGGTTCGATAGTAGTCGGGATGCAATATTATCCGAATTTCCAATACAAAGCTTTTAAGTGGTCTGCTGCCGGTGGTTACGATATGATTGGCGATCTGGCTTCTGGTGGCAACCGCCCCAACGGCGTTAGCAACGATGGAAGCGTGGTTTATGGATGGGCTGATTTGCCCAGCGCTTCACGTTCACCAGTTATTTGGGCTGATGGCCAACTGATAGAAGTTGCTCCTGATGATTATGGCGAAGCAATGGCAGCCTCTTCAACCGGCGAATATGTAGTTGGTTTTGCTGGTGACAAAGGATTTATCTGGAGCCAACAAGCCGGCGTTGAACTTTTTCCCAATACATTGAATGCGGGCGAAATATCTGCTTTAGCCGTTTTGGACGACGGTACCATTTTTGGCTATACTGTCGAAGGTTTCCCCCCATTTCCTGATATGCGCCGCGCATTTGTAAGGATGCCTGATGGTGAAATGTCTACCTTCAACGATTATGCTTTAAACCGTGGAATGTCGGATGCTTCCGATTGGTTATTTTACAGTATCAATGGCGCAACTCCCGATGGCTTGAATATTATTGGTGCCGGAATAAATCCCGCTGGCGAAACTGTTTCTTTCCTCATCGATTTTGCTGCTGAGCTACCGCATATTAAGGTCATACCCGAAAATATTACAGAGGCGCTCAACCCTGGCGAAAGCTCCACCCAACAAATGGAAATTCAAAATACCGGTAATGCGCCCCTCACTTACGGAACTTTTGTTAACTATCTGATGGCCGGAAAAACCAACCAGCCCACTGCTGTTCCTGTAGGCAAAAGCCAGCGCAACCGGAACCTTTCGGTGCAATCCGCTCCCACCAAAGGTGGAGCTGCTTTGCGCGACAATGCCCGCGACGACTACTTTGTGCTGCATTATGATGGCGACAATGCAGAGGCTGTAGGTCTTATGGATGGAGGCAGTATGTTTGCTGCGGCACGTTTCCCGTCAGAAATGGTTTATCCCTTTGCCGGCGCAACGCTACAATCCGTTGATTTTTATGTGAATGATTTGCCCAACGAATCTACGCTCGTTATCTGGGGTCCCGGCACCACCACAACACCCGGTCAGGTGTTGCACGTTCAGCCTTTCGACGCGGCGCCGCTCGAGTGGAATACTATTACGCTGGATACACCACTGGAACTGGAAAGTACCGACATCTGGATCGGAGTCAACTACATCCACAATGCAGGTATGTGGGTGGCAGGTCTCGACGCCGGCCCTGCTAATCCCAATGGCGACTGGGTTTCGATGGATGGCGAAACGTGGGAGCATCTCTCCGATGCCGGCTTAAATAACAACCTCAACATCCGCGGTCTGCTGCAGCTTACACCCGGCGAATGGCTCAGCCTCGATCCTGCTGCCGGAACTGTACCCGCCGACGACGTTCGGGAAGTAGCTGTTAATTTTACCACTACCTCTATGATGCAGGGAGTCTATGCTGCCAACATCATTATCGAAAGCAACGACCACGACACACCTTACACCGTTGTTCCGGTTACCCTGGACGTAATGGTAGGAATGAATGAAGCTCCGATGCAGGCCATCCGTGTTTATCCCGTTCCTGCTTCCGACAGGCTCAACATCGACCTGGTGGAAGGTATCGAAAGTGTTCGCATGTTCAATAGCTTCGGTCAGTTGGTTCGTGAAGCTAAAACGATAAATACACTGAATCAGCAGTTCAACCTCGACGGTTTAAATGCAGGCGCTTACATGCTTCAGTTTATTGGAAGTACAGGCCAGACACACCAGCAAACTATCATCATTAGCAAGTAACTCTTTTTTTGATTTGGTTTAATAATGAAGGAATGACCGGCTCTACTGTGGAGCCGGTCTTTTTTTGTGAAGTTCCTGAAGGAATATCAGGATGTTAAGAGGTGAGCTTCAGAGTTTTTTATTATTTTCGTAAATATTATTTTGAGATTATGAAAGTCAAAATCCATTGACATTCGTTTAAATCATTTGATACCTTTTAAAAACAACGAATATGAATGCTGAGTTAATCATAAAACTTGACAAAAAAGTGATCGAACAAGCCGAGAAATATGCTTATTCGAAAAAAAAGAGATTATCGGAAATTATTGAGACCTATCTAAAATTTTTAGTTCAGATGGAAGACTTAAACATTGATTCCGAAATTGAGATTTCTCCTTTTGTAGAAAGTATGTCCACCGGAATAAGTATTCCTTCAGATTTTGATTACAAATCAGAATACTTGAATCATTTGGTTGAAAAAAATAAATAAAGATGAAATTGTTTTTGGATACCAATGTAGTACTCGATCTCTTGGGTGAGCGAGTGCCATTTTTGTTTCTGCGGCAAAGCTTGCTACATTGGCTGATCAACGAAAATTAAATATTATCGTTTCTGCTTTATCTTTTGCTACGGTTAGTTATTTCCTCACTAAGTTTTATGGTTTGGAAAAAACAAAAGAAAAACTGAGGAAATTTAAAGTCATTTCAAAAATATGTGAACTTGATGAAATAATCATCGAAAAAGGATTGAACTCAGAGTTTCATGATTTTGAAGACTCATTACAATATTACAGTGCTTTAAGATACGAATGTGACATTATTATAACCAGAAATGGGAAAGATTTTAAAACATCACTGATACCTGTCATGACTCCGGATGAATTTCTGAAAAGTATTAAGAAGTAAACACTAATCCAAAAACACCTTCCTTGATATTACCCCATCCTTGTAATTGGCTTTGATGAGATAAATGCCAGCCTGCAGCGGCGAGAGGTCTGTTTGCCGGCCGGACGAAACCCGCCGCGTCATCACAAGCTGACCAGCCATGGAATAAACCATCAGATCGAAAGTGTCGGTAGCGCCGGTTGGATCGGTAAGTACGAGGCTTTTGCCCACTACCTGCAGGGTTGGTTCGTTTGTATTCACGCCGGAACCAATGGCGCCGGAGGTTTCCATAAACAGCCATTGATAAGCTTCTGCGAACTGTGAACGCCACAAAGCTTCGTTATGCTGGCCGCCAGCTACTGCTTTTACTGTAACCTGATCAGGACGGAATCCTGCTGCCACCAGCGTATCTTTCATTTTATTCATCTGTTGCACCAGGTTGTCACTTTCGGCAGTGCCACCCATAATATAAATCCGCATTGGATGCTGCGCTCCGGCCAGGTAGCTGAAATCATACACAGAATCGTTGAACCAATAGGAGGGTGAAAAGATCCCTGCTTTGCCAAAAAGATTTTGATATTTCAGGCCGATGTAATGAGAAATAAGACCGCCCAGCGAGCTGCCCATCACACCGGTATATTCACGATCGGGCAGGGTGCGGTAATGCTGATCGATATAGGGCTTGAGCGTCTCGGCGATGAAACGTGCATACTTGTCACCATCACCACCGCCGTGTTGTGTATTCGCCCAGGGCGTATATTCATCTATGCGGTGTTGGCCGCCATTGTCGATTCCCACAACGATAGGAACGACTTTGCCTTCGTCGGCCAGCTGGTTCAGAGTTTCGTCCACTTCCCACTCGCCGGCAAAAGCGGTGGCCGCGTCAAAAAGGTTCTGCCCATCGTGCATGTAGAGCACAGGATAATTTTTGGCGCTGATGTCGTAGTCCGGTGGAAGATAAAGCCAGATGCGGCGGTTGCGGTTGAACTGCGGCATAAAAAACGCTTCGTCCATCACCACCACATTTTCGGCAGCAGTATGCCCCGTGCTGCCCTGGTCTTCCCAGCTTAGTATTGATACTTCCAGCGTGTCGGCGCTGCTCATCACAAAGGTGCGGTTGGGTAGGAAACCGCCATTCTCGTTTCCCTCCACAGTTTCCCATGAGCCGCGCGTAAACTTAAAATCGATCTGTCCGGAGGCTGTGATTGTAACCTGCGGCTGACCGTTGCTGTTGGTCTCCAGCCGGTAGTTTTCGTCGCCGGGGTTCCAGCCGTTGAAATTACCCGCAACATAAACTGATTCGTCGGGTGGTATGTTGGATGGGAGGGAAGTTACGATGATGGTAACCTCTGCAGCTGAAACGAAAGCTGCAACAAAGGTAATCAGGACAATTAAAAAGTTCTTTTTCATAAAATAGTTGTTAAGAATTACGTGGCGTAAGGCGCTTAGAGCATGGCGCAGGGCGCATGGCGAAAGACACATGATCAAGGGTTTATTTTTTTATTTAATCGATGGCAATCATCACATTGGAAGCTTTGATGAGGCCATACACCTCCATGCCTTTTTTCAGCTCAAGGTTTTGTGCGGATGTTTTGGTGATGATCGAAACGATCTCCTGCCCACCTGGCAATTGAAGGGTTACCTCAGAATTGACTGCCCCATGCTCGATGTGGGTGATGGTACCTTTTAGTACGTTGCGTGTGGATATTTTCATGATGTTATTGTTTTGGTTGTTAATAATGAAATATTTTGATTCAAAAATATACATTTCTAGCCATACAGGAGAAGATGTTAGGTTGTTTGTTGTTCCCTTCGACTACGCTCAGGGCAAGTGTTGTTTGTTTTTCCGTTCGGCTACGTTCAGGGCAGGTGTTGTTTGTTTGTAAATGCAGTTGCACAGAGTTATATTGAGTAAAATGGTGAGTTGCACTGTGTACCTGTAAAACCTCAATTCAAAGGCTGAAAGACTGCCTCCTGTTGGTAAATAGTTTCGCAGCGAAGCAAGGCCTTAAGTTAATGTTCCAAGCATGAAGTTTCCATGATCGCTTTTGCGTTTAGTTTTTGCCAAACAACAGGGAGATGACATAGCGAAGGTATAGCGATGGTATAGGGATGGTAGGGAGAAAAAGGTAAGGGTATGGGTGCCTGTAAAACTATAATCTGAAGCCGGAAGGTTGCCAGCTACTTACTACCTCCCGAGTTTGAACGAGGTTGCGGTGGCTGCGGTGGTTGCGGTGGTTGAGCGTAGTCGAAACCAGCGTAGTCGAAACCAGCGTAGTCGAAGCCCCGATCGTTCATTTCACACCTTATTGTTATAGGCACATTTTTTTTGCCTTTCGTTTTCGTTGATGAGTTCAATTGAATGTAATGTTGCTAAAAACTGGTGTCGTACTTTGCTTTCTTGGTAATATTCGGTGTTTGGACGAGGTTGTACCTCGTTCATTCTATTTTTACAGGCTGTGCCTGTTCGATCGTTCAAAGTTTAAAGGTTAAAGCAGGCTAAGCCTGCAAAAATAGCTGCAGCTTAGGCTCAGCCTAAGCTGAACGCCAAGCCGAACGATAAGTGCGTTTAGTAAAACTTCTATTTTTTTAAATATCGGATCGCAGAATTATGCAAGTGCGGACTCGAATAATGAAATAAAAATTCACTGAATGCCTGCGACCCGTCCTGTTTTTTTCTCACCACTCATCTCTTTTTTCTAACTTCTGCTTACTTTTTCAACCTGCCCCGGGGTTTGGACGAGGCTTGGCCTCGTCCGTTCTATTTTTACAGGCTGTGCCTGTTCGATCGTTCAAAAGTTTAAAGGATAAAGCAGGCTAAGCCTGCAAAAATAGATACAGCTTAGGCTGTGGCGGTTGCGGTGGTTGCGGTGGTTGCGGTGGTTGAGCGTAGTCGAAACCAGCGTAGTCGAAACCAGCGTAGTCGAAACCAGCGTAGTCGAAACCAGCCTAAGCCGAACGCTGAGCTGAGAACTGTGTAATGAAGGCTACCGACTGAGTACTGAGAACTGCCGACTGCTCCCTCCGTCTCACAATTTCCGTCGCCGTTTTTCTTAGAAAACAAAAAGGGTGTTCTTTGCATTGATCAGAGATCCGCAGGATCGCTTTTGGTTGCTGTGGTGGAAAATTATGATGGAAAAAGAGAAATTTAAAACCGGTAGCGTGCTTACCATTTCGGGGGCACATCTCCTTCACGACACCTACTCGGCGTTTTTGGCTCCCCTGCTGCCGCTGCTCATCTCCAGGCTGGGACTCTCCTTTACCATGGCGGGCGTTCTCAACGTAGTCAACCGGGTGCCCATGCTGCTGAATCCGTTTATCGGACTGCTTGCCGACAGGATTCAGATGCGTTATCTGGTGATCTTCACACCTTTTATTACTGCCATCTGCGCCAGCTTTATGGGTGCAGCCCCCAACGTGACGCTCCTCATTGTTCTGGTATTTGTGATGGGCATCAGCGCGGCATTGTTTCATGTGCCGTCGCCGGTGATGGTGCGCCGTGTTTCGGGCGCGTATGTGGGGCGCGGGATGAGTTTTTATATGTTTGGCGGCGAGGTGGCGCGCACCATCGGACCGATGGTGATACTCGGAGCTGTCTCGCTGTGGGGATTATCCAACACCTGGAAGCTTATCCCCGTTTCGGCATTCTTTACTCTATTTTTGTATTTCCTGCTGCGCGACATCAAGATTTCGGAAGTGATGCAGCACAGCCATGAAGAGGCTAATGCCGGCATCACACTTCGCCGTTACTGGCCATTTCTGGTGATGCTCGCAGGTTTTCTGGCTTTTAGCGCTTTGCTGAAGTCGGCTGTCACAGCATTTCTTCCCACCTACCTCACCGACCAGGGCGCCACCTTATGGTATGGCGGTTTTGCACTGGTGGCGCTCGAAGCATCCGGAGCGGCAGGCACCCTTTTGGCCGGCACCCTCTCCGACAGGATTGGCCGCAAAACCACACTGGTAACCGCCACGGTGGTGACGCCCATCGTATTTTGGTTTTTTGTGCATTCTTCTGCCTCCTGGCAGTTTCCGCTGCTGATCCTTTTGGGATTTTTTCTTTTCGCCAGTGGTCCTGTGGTGCTTGCCATGGTGCAGGACCTGGGCAGCGACCGCCCTGCTTTCCTCAACGGCATCTACATGACCATCAGCTTTTTCTTTGGCTCCCTTGCCGTGCTGCTCATCGGCTTCTTTGGCGATCTCAGCGGACTGCAATGGAGCTATAACCTGGTGTCGTATCTTGCCTTCCTGGCAATCCCTTTTTCGGTGTTGATTTTTAAATACAGCGGACAGAAATGAGAGGGGGTGCCAGCGTTTTTTTTACATCTGCTCGTTAAACCGCATAAATAAAACAGGAAAGAGTGAAATGCTTGATAATCTGCAATCAATGGGTACCGATGCTATGGAGTGAAGGCCGCACCTTCTGTAAAATGCCGGTGCCTGGCGTGAAGCTAACAGACTGATAACTAAAATGCCACGTAGCCCATTCGTCCTTTTGTGTGGAGGCTGGCGGCAGGTTTGTAAAGCGGAAATTGCTTCATACACAAAAACAGGGGGTTCATACACGAAACCATGTCGCTCATACAATAAGAGACGGGTTTCTATTTTTGTATTATTTAACTTTTTACTTTTACGAAAATTTTGTGGGGGGAATCCATCAAAGTTTTAACATTATAGTGAGTTACCCAAGTTATTAACTTGATCCTGTTGTATGAAAAAACCTGTCTTTACTTCTCTCTCTTCACCATCTGTAACGAGTTTACCTGCCTCTGCCAGTGTGCTATCGGGGTGTTCCCAGGGGCAGCCCTTTCTCTTCTGACACACTCTCGTACAGTTTGATTTAGCGAAGAAGCATTAGGCTTCTTATTTTCCGGGTCCAAAAAAATTAACGGACATGTTGTTATTTACCATCCTTCTGTTTGTAGTGAGCGCCGCAGTAGTAGCGCTCTTCCACCGTGCTGATGTGCGGCGTAAACAGCGGCAAGGCCGGCAGCGCTTCCGTTCAGCCGACCACGCCGCATCCTTCAACCAGCAATAAATTTATCGTTCTCAATCATAATACTAATTACAAAATTTTAAATGTATCACTAAAAACTAACGAGTTATGAAAAAATTTACACTTTTAATTGCATTGATGGCCTTTGTGGGCTTTAGTGCGTTTGGACAGGAAACAATTAGTACCAGTCCTCCTTTAGATGGAGGGGGATCTGGAACCGTTACTATTTGTAAAGGTGGAACCGTTAATCTCACTGTGCATGGCAGCAAAGCTGGGAAAGACTATTATTTCGCACCTGGAAATGGTGACAATCAAGGGCCAACAGCTGGAATTGGGGGTAATATTGGCTTTTCATACACCTACAATTCATCTGGTACTTTTAATGCTAGTGTTAGCGGTTTTAATAACCCTCCTCCAGGCGGCTTTATTAATTTGGCTTTTACCGTTAAGGTAGAAGCCGATCCCATCGCACCTACTATGACCAAAGATCCAATCGATGAGTCTGTATGTGCTGGAACAAATGTTTCTGCAACAATAGTAGCAGGATCAGGTGGGGTTTCTGGATGTAGTGACACTTATGAATACAGTACAAATGGGGGCTCAAGCTGGAGTACTTACACTTCAGGGCAAAGTATTTCTACTACCGATCTTTCAGGAACTAATATTGTTCAGGTGAAAGCCTGGCGTGCGCACCCTGATGGATTAGGATGTATGTCGGAAGAAGTTTCCGTTTCCTGGACGGTAAACCCACTCCCAACACTCGGTAGCGTAACTTTAACACCGGTGTGTGCAGGCAATAAAGCAACCATGACATTAACAGGGCTTCCGCTGAATGTTAATGGCAAAGCATCTTATGTAATTAAAACCGGTGGTGGTAATTTCGTTTTTGATGGAGACATTGAAGACAATACTGGCGAAGAGGGTGAAGTTAGCTATGAAATACCTATTGACTTGGTGGTCGGCTATAATGGTTATGTTATTCAAATAACTAAACTTGAAATAACGGCTACAGGATGCACTAAAGAATTTACCAATAAAAATGCAACCGTTGTGGTAAAGGCTAAGCCAACAGCTACTCTTGACAAAACAGATGCTACATGCTATCAAGACAATGGAGAGATAAGAATTACAAACCCGACAGGTGGATTCGAAGATCATGAGTATTCCATTGGAGATGGGTGGCAAACATCAGGTACTTTTTCAAATCTTGAACCCAACACCTATGTTGTTAGTATACGAACTACTGAAGCCGGATGTGAAAAGGTAATAGATAATGCCTGTGAGATTTCTAATCTTGCAGGTCCGGCACTCGCAGCAGTAAACGCCGCTGGCGATAAAGTAGCAATGCAAACAGCCCTTGAGGATGTACATTTATGTATTGATAATTATGTTGATTATAATACACTTGTCTCTGCCCGTAAAACTGCCGTTGCCCAGGATATGCTCGAAAATCGTCTAGCTATTACGGGATATGAAAGCATTGTCGATGTAAAAACGCTTTTTGATGATCTGGTAACCTTTAGGCTGGCAGTTCAGGTAGCTGTTGACAACGCCAACAACGGCGATTTCACTTTTCAAAATTTGCAGGCTGTGAAAGATGCTTGGGCAAAGTTTGAAGACATGAAAATTAATGGAGTAGTAACTTCTCATCAGAACCTTGCAGATCTACAGACCTTCATTGATGCACTCGGTAATATGGTATCAGGACGCTTCACTGCACTAAGAACTGACCTTAAAGACAATGGTGCTTATGGCAGTTTCACGAACATGTACGGTATGCTAACTAAATTGGCCGATTTCCGTTTTGCCGTGGGTAAAGCTGTGGATCACGCCAATACCGGTAATTTTGAAATTGCGGATTTGCAGGCTGTATATACAGCTTTGATTCCCCTTAAAAATGGAGGAAAGTTAATTAATGGCAATACGATTCCAGAGGACTTTTACGGTATTCCGGCCTTAGTTACTGATCTTGAAGAATTGGTATCCGGACGCTTCGATGCACTGGTAGCTGACCTTGCAGCTAATGCCCCTGTTCCTGGCGGTTATCCCAGTTTCACGAACATGTACGGTATGCTAACTAAATTAGCCGATTTCCGCTTTGCTGCGGCTATAGCAGTTACCAACGCTAACAACGGCGATTTCATTGTTCAAGATTTGACGGATGTGAATGCCGCTTTGGGCTTACTTGTTGGCAAATCAGTTAGTGGACACATAATTGAATTAACTGAAATTCAAGCTGCAAATGCTTTTATTATCGAACTCAATAATATGGTTTCCGGACGCTTCACAGCTCTGGTAGCTGACCTTAAAGCCAATGGTGTTTATGGCAGCTTCACGCAAATGTCGACAATGCTTTATCCTTTGGCTCAGTTTCGCTTTGCTGCGGCTATAGCAGTTAGCCACGCCAACAGCGGCGATTTCATTGTTCAAGATTTGACGGATGTGAATACAGCTTTGGGCTTACTTGTTGGCAAATCAGTTAGTGGACACCTAATTGACGAGACTGAAATTCAAGATGCACAGATTTTTATTGATTATCTTGGTGCACTCAATACTGCGGCTCCCGGACGTTTTGCTGCCCTGGTAGCCGACCTTAAAGCCAATGGCTCTTATGGTAGCTTCGAGCAAATGTCGGGGATGCTTTATCTTTTGGCCAACGTGCGATTTACCATTCAGGATGTTATGACTGCTGTAGTAAACCCTGGAGGTCTTACAGCCGCCGACTTCAGTAGTTCTACGGGTAAAATGGTTCTTGTAGGTGATGCATTTTGTGCTTTACCTACTGGTACATCCATCAGCGGAGAGGTTGTTACCTGTGCTGAAGTGAACGCGGCGTTTGCGTTTTTCAATGCTATGGATACGCCCACAAAAGATTTCATCCTTGCAGACGTTAACGGCAAGACCTATGGCTCATTCACTCAATTGCTTTTAGCCATTCAAGCTACTTACAACGCATTGCCGGTAGTAAACATTTCAACTACACCTAACCTGCGTTACGCTACCATACAGGGAGCTATTGATTCAGACGAGACAACGGATGGTCATACCATTACCGTGGCCTCGGGTACTTACACCGAAAATGTAACCATCAATAAGCCTAACCTGACGCTAAAGTCTGTTGATGGCCGCGATGTTACTTTCATTAAAAACCCTTTAGTAAATCTAGAAACTCCCGGTATTTCGGTGGTTAAGAATATGGGAACTGTAACTGTTGACGGCTTTACCGTGGATGGTTTCCGATTAGGAATCAACCAGTCAAGGGCCAATGGTGTAGGAACTACCTTCATTGTTAAAAATAACAAGGTTATTCCTGAGAATAGCATTTATATGCGAACTGGCATCCAGGTAACCGGCGTAGCTTCACAGGTAACTGGTAACTATGTTGTTGGCGCTCCACTTACAAATGATTGGGCAAGTACCGCCATAGGTGTGATTGATACTAAAAACGTTTTAGTAGAAGATAACACGATTGATGGCCCTGCAGACCTTGGAATCAATGTGATGAATGTTGCTGTTGACTATGTTGAAAATATTATCATCAAGGATAATCTAGTTACTGACGCCGGGCAAAGCATTCGCATTAGTGGTTGGCCGAGTACTCTAACTAAAGAAGTTAAGAACATCACAATTACAGGCAATACCCTAAAGAATAGTCCCATAAGTGGTGGTATCGTAACGCAAGATGTGAGTTTAAATGGTCTTACCGTCACTGGAAATACCATCACAGGACATGCATTGCATGCAGTGAATTTTATAAACGATGGAACAATAGTAACAGAATTGGGTGGTGATATCAAGATCGACAACAACACGTTTGGTAGCAATGGGTCTGACATTTATAATGGTACCGATCATATTATCGACGCCACCTGTAACTGGTGGGGTACTACCGACTATTCGACTATCTATGATAATGTAGAAGGCAATGTTTTGTATGTGCCTTATCTTTCTGAAGAAAGTGCCACATGCACAGGCAGCACGGCTATACCCAACAATGTAACCCTTACTTACACCCCTGCCAACCAAGGTATTCTGCTTAAATTTGGTGTAGCTAATAATGCCATGGAGTTGAGGCCAGCTCCTGGCTTGGAAATAGACCCTTTTTCGACTGCTAACCTTGGCGAAGTTGGTCTGCGCTACCAGGCTTTAGCTGATGCCTTGGCAGGCTCAGATGAGGATGCCATCACGGCAGCAGCCCTCGCCATCGGTGATGATATCATCTGTGAGTATTATTATATGAACGGACTTACAAAAGTTCCCCTACAAACTGACAATAATAACCCGCTGGTAAAAAGTAAATACTGGGCTGGATATTTAGTGAAAGATGATATAGCTAACACAAATTATCCGGATTGGTTTTATAATCCGCAGCTTACCCTAATAGAAAAGGGTAGCAGCTACCGCACCCATACAAATACGGGAACTGTGGTAGGTGATGGCTGGCTTAATGCCGTTTTAGGACGCGAAATGAGTGTAGATGTTACCTTTATCAACAATGGAAGAATTGAAATGGTGACTAAGACTGTACCAATCGACCGTGGCCCTGTAAATGTTTACAATGGTGATCCTGCCGTTTCTGGAATCTGGGTAAGCAGCCATACAACTATCCAGGATGCTATTTCTGTAAGTACAACATTGGATAATTACTTTGTTGTGGCAGATGCAGGCATTTATGAGGAATTAATCATCATTGATAAACCGCTTACACTGCGTGGACCTAACTTTGAGAAAACCGGGTTTGACGAGTTACGTGATCCATTGTCAGAAGCAATATTAACCTTCCCTGATGGCATTACTGTAATGGAACCAGCTTTAATAACGGTTAGTTCTGGTGTGAATAACGTAACCATTGAAGGCTTTGATATTAAAGACAAAGACTATCTGATTGGACAAATACCTTATCTTATTCATACATTCAAAGCAAATGATCTGACTGTAAGAAATAATAGAATGTATGGCGGTGATGTACAGTTGTATGTTTTAACCGGAACTGCCGTCGCAGACTTTAGAACCGGTCTTTTGGTTGAAGGAAACTATATGAATAGCGGTCCATTTGTTAATAGCGTTTTAAACAGAGGGATCTATGTTCAGGCTACTGCCGGAACCGTTCAAAATAACCAAATTGTAAATGCAAACATTGGTGTTCAAATTATGCCTTATGGTCACGCTACCGGAGGTGAGGTTAAAAACAATATTATTTCAGCTAACGAGGTTGGCCTTTATCACAATGGGCAGGCAAAAGGTGCCGGCACCTGGACCTGGTCGAACAATACAGTGACTATTGCTGATAATGATCACCAAGGATTGAAGGCTCAGGTTAAAAATCCCCGCCCTTACATGCCTAAAGTTATCTTCAACGGTATATGTGTTACTAATTTTGGCTCAGCGGGTACTGGAAGTGCACCGGCAGTATTTTTTACCAATAACTCATTTGATGGAGCGAAAGGAATCAACTTACATATAAGCGGATCTATGGGTGTTAACCTTCAGGCTTCTTATGGTACCGGGACAGTAATCGTCACTGAAAATAGTTTTACAAATACTACTGGTCGGTTTATTTACAATCAAGCTAATTATGATATTCAAGCCACCTGCAACTGGTGGGGTAGAACAGATGTAAGCAACGAGTTCTGGTTGTTCGGTGGCGCTGTCTATTCGCCATGGCTGGAAAGTGCAGGTACACAAAATAATCCAGGATTTACACCTGATGCAGGAAGTTGTGGTGGTACTCCGGTAGTAATTGCTTCGGCTGTTGCTGATAATATTACTTGCGGTGAAACCACAGGTTCTATTCTGGTAACTTTCAGCGGAGGCACGGCACCTTATACTGTTGCTTGGGGAGCCTTCTCTGCCACTGGTGTCGCCTTAAGCCCATACACACTTGAAGGACTTGCTGTAGGCACCAATCAGATAAAGGTTACTGATGTTTATGGAAATTTGGCAACATTTAGCCCGGCAGTTGCCATTCAATCTCTGCCTGTAACATTGAAAGATGGTTCTTCCAACTTCAAGGGATACTACGCCACTATCCAGGCTGCAATTAATGCTGCTACTGCTGGTGATGTAATTGATGTATGTGCCGGAACCTATGAGGAATTAATCGTCATTGACAAACCGCTGACACTGCGCGGCCCTAACTTTGGGAATACCGGTTACGGTACACGTGTAGCAGAAGCAATACTAACATTCCCTGATGACCTTCCCGTTACGGTATATCCAGCTGTAGCTGCTGAACCATCTGTTATAACGGTTAACGCTAATGTGCACGGAGTAACCATTGAAGGATTTACAATTCAAGACAAAGACTATCTGATTAGAGAAATACCCTATCTTATTCAAACATTCAAAGTAAATGATTTGACTGTAAGAAACAATAGAATGTTTGGTAGCGATGCCCCTTTGATGATATTAACTAATAGTACGTCAATATTCCAAACCGGTCTTTTGGTTGAGGGGAATTTTATGGATTGCGGTCCATTTGTGAATAGCCAATACAACAGAGGGATGTACATTCAGGCTACTGCCGGAACTATTCGCAATAATCAGGTACTAAATACAAATGTTGGTATTCAAATTTTGCATTATGGTAACCCTACCGGAGGTGTTGTTGAAAACAATACAGTTTCTGCTGGCGCAATTGGACTTTATCATAATGGTCACGCAAAAGGAGCCGGCTCTTGGACATGGTCGGGTAATACAGTTACTTCTGCTGAAAATGAACGCACAGGATTGCAAGCTCAAGTTAACTTACCCCAAGTTTTTGTGGGTGGTGAATTCAGAGGTATAGAGATGATTAATTTTGGTGTTTCGGGTAAAGGAAACGCTCCGGTAGTAAATTTCAATAATAACTCAATTGATGGAACAATCGTTAGCAGTCCATTTGTAACTTCTGCTGAAGGTCTTAGAGTTATGAATAATTATGGTACTGGGACAGCGACCTTAACTGGGAATAGTTTTACAAATGTAAAATATGGTATTAGGAATGCAACTACTTGTAATATTCAAGCCACCTGCAACTGGTGGGGTACTGATACATACTCAGGCATTTACAGCAAGGTAAGTGGCCCCGCAGTGTATGTGCCTTATCTTACTTCCAACGATCTTAATGGTGACTGCGACGGCCCCCATGCTAAGATAGCCGGTTTAGCGATTAACTATACTGCAGCTTCAGAAAATGTGGTAGTAACTTTTGGTTTAGAAGACAACTCAGCATTAATCTATCCTATTCCCGGGCTAACAGATCCCGGCGAAATAGCTGCAAAATATGGCGTATTAGCAGCAGCAATCGCAACTGGTGTTCAGGCTGACATTACAGCCGCCGCGTTGAGTATTGGTGATGATATCATCACTGAATATTATTACAAGGAAGGTACTACCAAGAAGTATCTGAAAACAGCAGGTGGAAATGACCTGGTGAAAAACAAATACTATGAAGGTTATTTGAGAAATACATCTACTACTCCTTCTTTAGGATATCCAAGCTTTTCACCTCCTATGTTCGAAGTGCCGATTGGTCCATACAGTACCAGCACCAACCCAAAAACTCAGGGTGGTACGGTGAACAACGGCTGGCTGAGCGCAGTGTATGGAAAAGACTTGTATGTTTCGGTAACACTGATACACAACGGAAAGGTTACCAATCTTGAGCAAAGTATTTTCATCCCCGCTGCTCCCATTGTAAATACAACTACCGGGTTGGGCTACATGCAGATTCAAACGGCCATTGATGCTTCAAACTCTACAATTTCTTCTCCTGAAACAATACAATTGGCTGCTAATTATACTTTTTTAGAGTCCGACATCACTATCAATAAAGACGGACTAACCTTAATAGGAGCAGGTGAGGAATATACATTTATTAATCCCGACCCGGCAAAGATTGATGGGCACGATTGTACACCAACTGGCGGAACCGTACACCACGGAATTATTGTGGCTGCTGATAATGTTACAATAAAAGACCTTACCGTGGACGGTGGAACATTGACTCAGGGTTATCGTCAGGGTATTACTTCGTATTACTGGACAAATCTAAATTTCATCAATACGACAGTACAAGATGTTACCGTAACCAATATTTTCTACCGCGGCATTGTCCTTAGAAGAAACAATGCTTTAACCTCAGGACATAAAGTCTTGGGAGCAACTGTTACAAATGGTGGATGTGGTAATCAAAGTTGGGCTATTCTTGGATTTAATGTGGATGGTTTTGAAGTCAAAGGCTGTTACGTTGAAAACTGGTACCAAGGCATCGGATCGGGTAATTATACAGGTATTCCTTCTACTTGTGATATTCAAGATAACGAAGTAGTAGATGTTACATCCCAGGCCTACACCTTAACATCAAATGATGCAGTCAGTACTTTTAAAGGAAACACTGCAACGTTCAATACAGCAAATACAGGAACAGGTCTTGTTACCTATCAGGATGATATGACGCTTACCGACAACACCTTTACAGGTGCCCAGGTAGGAATTTCTGTAGGGTATCAGACACTGGCAAAAGACAAGCTTGTAATTGGTGCTAATAATACAATTACAGGTTTATCACCAACCCTATCCGGTTCAGTAGGTATTCTTGCCAATGATGAATCATGGGAAGGTGATGCCAGAAACTTTACAGTTAACGGAACCACTATTTCAGATTATGAAACTGGTATTCTAATTAAACCAGAAAATGGGATGACCTGCTCCGCTGATATTCTTAACAATACAATCAGCGCAAGTTTAGCGGGTATTAGTGTAAATGAAATTGAAACCAGTGCGACCAGCGGTCTTACTATCACTGGTAATAACG
This sequence comes from Bacteroidales bacterium, assembly GCA_035647615.1. NCBI lineage: Bacteria > Pseudomonadati > Bacteroidota > Bacteroidia > Bacteroidales > Bacteroidales bacterium. The sequence goes on from DASRND010000019.1 coordinate 63,606, forward strand.
TTACATTAACCAATCAGTTGTCAGGAGTAAATCCTACAATCGGGATTTCTTTGTCAAAAGTTACGGGTACTGCTGCTGCTGTAATTATCGGCAATACATTGGCAAATTCTTTCTATGGCTATCTTGTTTATAACCTAAATACAAGCCCGGCAACAACAATTACCGGAGGCACTATTAAGGGTATTATGCAAGGTGTAGCTGCAGTTAATCTCGATCCTGCCGGTTTAGTAGAACGTGCTCCATCTAATTTAGGTGTAAGCAATATGACAGTATCAGATTTTGCCGGCGCTCATGCAGGCAGTTTCCACGCAGGTGTGTATGTTTATACTGGTGGTGCTGTTGACAATACGTCAATTACGGCCACTGTTGATAAAGTAAGCGTAACTGGAACCGGTAAGATTCAGCAGGATTGCGCCGGTCTTTCTTTTGCCGATTTTTCAACTTTAGCAAGTGCCGGACAGAATATCACAGTAACCGAATGTACGTTAACGGGTAACCTGAACCGCGGTATCAATGTAAGAGGCGCAAATGCCTTGGTTGATTTAGGAACATCTACCCTGACAGGCAATGGATCTGATCCGTATGTTACGGGCGGAAACAATGGTTTTGGAATTATGGCACATACAAATGCAAATGTGAATGTTCACAATTGCTTTATTACCAACCCTGCCTCAACAATCAATCCTGTTTATGCACTATTTGCCAATGGTGCAATTATAACAGCTATTCATAACTATCTTGATAATAATGGCAATACCACAATGGGAAAAATCGCTGTTAGCCAGGGTGTGGGCTCAATTACTGCTACCTGCAACTGGTGGGGATCAACTGTTCCTGCTACAAATGCAGCTCTTATTTCCGGTTCGGTAACCTATCAACCCTGGCTTACAAGTGGAGCTGATGGTGCGGGTGCAGGATTCCAACCACAAGCAGCATGTGATTTTGATGCGCCTGTAGGAGGCTTGTTAACCATGACGACCAAATTGCAGGGCTCACTTACAGCAACTCAGTTAGGTAATGTTTACACTATCACCGAACCTGTTGCATTTAATGGAATTGATGTTTTACAGGTGTTCAGTATAGAAGTAACTGATGCAAATCTGAATACAGACAATGTTCCCGTATTTTTCCCAGCACCTGAAGGAGAGAATGGCTATATGGAGTATGATGCTGTTAATCTTATCTGGAATTATGTACCAGGAAATCCCATTCCTGAATTTGTGGAAGGCGAACAAACCATAACGGCAACTTTCTCTGACCTTGCAGGAAATTCCACGCTTTTGAGCGTTATCCTTACTGCCGATACAGAAGCACCGGTTATCACACTATTGGGTGATGCCAACGTTTCTCTTTGTAAGGGAGATACTTACGAGGATGCAGGTGCAACTGCAGCGGATGTTCATGATGGATCTTTAACAGGTTCAATTGTAGTTACCGGCTTGCCAATAGCAGTAAACACCCCGGGTACCTATACAATTACCTACAATGTTTCTGATGCGGCAGGTAACCCTGCTATCGAAGTAACAAGAGAGGTAATCGTTCATGAGCTGCCCACGGCAACCATAAGCGGAAACCAATCGATTTGTAACGGTTTCACAGCTACTTTAAGTGTTGTGTTTACAGGAGCTGCGCTTTTTGACTTTACCTATTCTGACGGAATAGAAGAGGTAACATTAACCGGTATTCCAGCAATTCCGAGTCCATATACCTTTGATGTTAATCCAACAGCTAACACTACCTATACGATAACCAATGTAACTGATGCCAATGGTTGCGAAAATGTTGGGACAGGCAACGCCAAAGTCTATCTGGGCCCAACCACCATTGCTTCCGATGTAGTTGCTTGCGCCAATAGCGTTATTGAAATCCCAATTACGGTGAAAAACTTTAACGACGTAAGCGCAGTGTCTCTGACAATGCTCTATAGCGCAACGGTGATGACATTTAAATTTAAGTATGATGAATATGAAGATTTAGTGCCCGATTATACTACCAACTATCCCCAATTAATTAAGGATGTTTTTGTGACTGAATCAGGAGCTGATGGTAAAGTTATTGTTGTAGGAACTTCAAACACTCCCCTGGATATAGCTGATGGTGAAACACTGTTGACCCTGAACTTCGACTACGAAATAGGAGATACGAAGCTTGTATTTGACGACCGGGGTGGTAATAGTAATGATGATAGCTTTTGCGAATATGGAAACGGAATACCCGGCCAAAATTACCTCCCGTTTTGCGATGGAAATTTTCCCGGCACATGGCCTGGTATATATCCCGCTTTTGCTGATCCCGCTTATTATGTAAATGGTTTGATTGAAGAGGAAACTACCCCACCGGTATTAATAGATTTCGATGTTACCTGTGCCAGCCTTGACAAGGAAAACCTAAACCAGTGTCTGAGTGAAGCAATAGCATTTGACCCGAGTACATTGAATGACGATGTTGCAGACCTCTATGAAGACAACTGTAATGGTATTGTTACGGCTGAATGGACTGGTACAACTCCCGGAACAAACGACGACTGCAACTGGGAATTTACCTATGCCTTTAAAATTAAAGATGTATCCGGCAATTTTGTAACCTGTGACGTGGTTTACTCTGGTGGTGACTTGGTAGCCCCTGCCTTAACAGACATCTGGCCGACGGACATCACGGACGTGAATAATTGCGTAGCCAATGTGCCAGCCGAACCAACGGATGTAGAGATTGCAGCCCTTTATGAAGATGCTTGCGGCGGAGTG
>DASRND010000020.1 GCA_035647615.1 Bacteroidales bacterium
ACGTAGAGGCATCCAAAATGGGCGCCTGTATCATTTTAAAAATTTGAATTTTAATAAAATGAAAAATTTAACCTGGTTATTTTTATTGCTAATATTTGCTGTCGGATGCGGGCAAGCTACCGACAAGAATCTAAAAAGTAAAGACCATGAGCGCCCGCAATGGGCTATTGTGGTGCATGGCGGTGCCGGTATGATGCAGCCGGAGGCTTTTCCCACAGAGGTTCGTCGGGCTTACGCCGAAAAACTTTCAGAAGCCCTAAATGCTGGCGGTTCCATTCTCGAGCAGGGCGGCGCCAGTCTGGATGCCGTGGAAGCTGCCGTGCGCGTGCTCGAAGACAGCCCGCTGTTTAATGCCGGCAAGGGAGCCGTTTTTAGCGCTGCCGGCGTAAACGAAATGGATGCTTCGATAATGGACGGTCAGACTGGCAAAGCCGGCGCTGTGGCTGGAGTTACCGTCATCCGCAATCCGATATCGGCTGCCCGCCGTGTGATGGAAGCCTCACCGCATGTGATGCTTGCTGGCGCCGGTGCCGAAACCTTTGCCGCCGAACAGGGTCTCACCATTGTCGACAGAAGTTATTTCTACACGGAAGAGCGCTGGCAATCGTTGCTCAAAGCACGACAACGCGCCGAAGAGCAAGCCGCCGACACCAGCGAAAAATATGGAACCGTGGGTTGTGTGGCTTTGGATAAAAATGGTAATCTGGCAGCAGCCACCTCCACCGGCGGCATGACCAACAAGAAGTATGGCCGCATCGGCGACTCGCCCGTCATTGGCGCCGGCACCTACGCCGACAATGCTACCTGCGCCGTTTCGTGTACCGGCCACGGCGAATATTTTATCACCAATGAAGTGGCTTACGATGTGGCCGCCCGCCTCAAATATCTCCACCAGTCGTTGCGGGAAGCTACCGACGAAATCATCAACAAAAAGCTAAAACAGCAAGGTGCCGAAGGCGGACTGATAGCCCTCGACAGCGAAGGAAATATTGCAATGCCCTTCAACACCAGCGGCATGTTTCGCGGTTATCTGCTGCCCGATTCATTGGCAAATATTTCAATTTTTAAAGATGAAACCTCTGATATAAATTAATGTGTTTGTTAAAACTCTTAAAATAGTGGCTTATACATGAGGACTTCAAGCATCAAATGCCCACGCTACCCCTCGTTCCCCTAAAGGGGAAGCCAGCCCGACATGTGCGTTGGGAACTCCCCCTTCAGGGGGTTGGGGGGTGCTAAGGGATAACTTTTTCTTGAAAGTTTAATCCAAATTGACAAAAATTAAATTAGCTATTTACACTTGAATGAATAACGAAAAGATTATACGCTGGGGAATCATCGGGTGTGGCAATGTTACCGAAGTGAAAAGTGGGCCGGCTTTCCGGTTGATCGATCATTCGGATCTTGTAGCTGTGATGCGCAGAAATGGCAAGTTAGCCGAAGATTATGCCCGCCGCCATAAGGTTAAGAAATGGTTTACCAATGCCGAAGCGCTTGTAAAAGATGAAGAGGTGGATGCCATTTATATTGCCACCCCTCCAGGCAGTCATCTGGAATACACACGGCTGGCGGCCGCACATGGCAAACCGGTGTATGTCGAAAAACCTATGGCGCGCACCTATGCCGAAAGCCAGGAGATGATAACTGTGTGTAAAGCGGCAGGAGTACCGTTGTTTGTAGCTTATTACCGGCGCGCGCTGCCACGATTTCTGGCCATCAAAAATTTGATTGACAACGGCGAAATTGGCAAGGTGCGTTTTGTAAATGTTTTAATGTATAAAAAAGCTGTGCCGGCAGCAGAAGCTGGATGGCGGGTGGTTCCGGAGATTTCAGGAGGTGGTTTATTCGTTGATCTGGCCAGCCACCAGCTCGACCTGCTGCAGTTTTATTTTGGCGACATCATTTCAGCCGACGGCTATTCGGCGCATCAGGCTGCCGATTATGCTGTCGAAGACCACGTGAGCGGTACATTCATATTTGCTTCGGGGGTACACGGCACCGGCATCTGGAATTTTGCTGCTTACGCTGATGAAGACAAAACCGAGATTGTGGGCGACCGGGGGAAGATCACTTTTGCTACTTTCGGAAATTCACCAATCGAAGTTGTAAATGGTAAAGGCAGTCGGTTATTGGATTTACCCAACATGCGGCACATCGAGCAGCCGCTCATACAAACCGTAGTTGATGAATTGCGTGGCGTTGGCCGTTGCCCCAGCACCGGAATAACTGCTGCACGCACAAACAGAGCAATGGATTTATTGCGAAGGTGAAACTTGAAAGCTCCAAAACCCAAATATCAAATGACAAATAAGAACCCCATCCCCGACCCTTTCCGTCAGCTGACGGAGAAGGGAGCTCTCCAGCGCAGCGCACATGAGTGATCCCACACAACCCATACTTTTTGGAAATCAGCTTTTTCGCTCCACAAAAAAGCTCCCATCTCCAATTGGAGAGGGACCGAGAGTGAGGTCAAAAAGAAGCTGATCAATTAAAAAATAATTCATCTTTAAAGATAATTCCAGATGCACCAACAACCCGTTCATTCAGCAACTCAAACTTTAAAAGCTGCTTTGTCGCAGCCGGAACTAATAACCGCCGACGATACTGCTGCAGTTTTTTACAACTTGCAGCACCTTTACGCGAAAATTGATGAGCTGAAGGAGCTTTTCCCGCCAACGACTTTGCATGCCATCGCTGTAAAAGCCATGCCTCTGCCATCCGTTTTGGAAAAAATAAATCAGATGGGTGTCGGGCTGGAGGCAGCAAGCCTGCCGGAGCTGGTGCTGGCGCTCAAAGCGGGCGTCCCTCCAGATAAAGCCGTATTCGACTCGCCAGTGAAAACACGCGAAGAGATTCGTTTTGCATTGCAAAATCATGTCCGGCTCAACACCGACTCGCTGGACGAGGTGGCGCGGATCGCCGAAATTTTGCCGACACTCGATACAAAAAGCACCATCGGTCTGCGCATCAACCCGCAGGTGGGGACAGGAACTATTGCCATCACCAGCGTAGCCGGCGACTATTCCAAATTTGGCGTGGCGCTGCAGGTACACCGGCAGGAGATTATAAATCTTTTTCTAAAAAACACCTGGCTCACGGCTTTGCATGTTCATGTGGGATCGCAGGGATGCCCCTTGCCGCTGCTTATTAAAGGTATAAAAGCAGTTTACGATCTGGCCGAAGAAATCAACCTGAAGCTTGCGCAGCAGGGACGCGGGCAGCAAATCACAAGTTTCGACATTGGCGGCGGACTGCCGGTAGCGTATCATCCCACCGACAACCCGCCCACCATGCAGCAATATGTCGATAGTTTGCAGCAGGCAATGCCCAAACTTTTCGACGGCACCTACCGCCTTATCACCGAGTTTGGACGCTGGGTGCATCTCAATGCCGCCTTCACGGTAAGCCGCGTGGAATATGTAAAGCAAAGCACGGCAAATGGCGGTGTTCATACGGCGATGATCCACCTGGGCGCCGATATGTTTATCCGCGAGTGCTACCTGCCGGAGCAGTGGTCGCACGAATATTCGCTGGCCGATGCCGAAGGAAATCTTAAAATCGGAGAGGCCACCCAAAAATATATGCTGGCCGGACCGCTGTGCTTTCAGGGCGACATCATGGGACGAAACATTTCGCTGCCGCAAATCCAGGCCGGCGACTGGCTTATCATTCACGACACCGGCGCCTACACCCTCAGCCAGTGGTCGCGCTACAACAGCCGCCAGATGCCCAAAGTGATTGGTTATAATGACAACGATAACTCCTGGGAAATCCTGAAGTCCCGCGAGACACCAGAGGATTTGTGGCGGTTTTGGAAAGGGTAAATATGGATGAACTGCCGAAGCAGAGAGGCACGGAGGAAAATGGAAGAGATAAGAAACGAACCGCAAAGGTGCATTGAGCAAGGAGCATGGCGCGTGGCGCAAGAAACAAGGAATAAACGGTAGAGGCGGAGAGATAGAAAGTTTCGTGTTTTAACTTTTGTAAATCAAATTCATTTCGGATAGTTCCCGGCCAATTTGGTGAATCCCACCTAATATCTTTTCAGTTTCGCTTTCAGACGGCTTTTTCTCCCCTTGCACATATTGTGACAATAATGATGGGCTCATACCTATCATTTCTGCGAGAAATTTTGAATTGATGACTTTGTAATACGAAAAGAATTGGGCAAAGTCGATTTCAAATTTCAAATTTTCATGCGTAATTTCATACGCATCTTCAAAATTCAATTGAGCGGCTTCAAGTGCATTTTTAATCAGTTCCGGGATAGTCCGCCCCGTTGTAAATATTGAGTATTCTTCAGCATAAGCTGAAAATCCTGTTCCGGTTTTCTCGACTATTATTTTGATCTTTTCCTCAAATGTTTTCATTGCATTCATCCTTTTAAAAATTAATTCCTGCGTCTTTCAGAATCTTTTTCTCAAGTCCTTTGCCCACTTCCTGACTACCATGGTTAGGGAAAATTATTGTTCCTTCTTTACGATCATGTCTCATTTTGATATGTGAGCCTTTCTGTGAAACCGGATACCATCCATCTTTTGTCAAGAGTCGAAATAATTCTGAACATTTCATGTCATGCGTTCCTAAGTTTAAACATTGCAAAGGTAAGCAATAGTATAATTTAAGAAAGCTAAATATTTCTTCTCACATTTTGTGAATTTTCAAATCAGTTGATCGACATCCTGTTGCTGTTGAGCGATGGAGAAGATTGGAACGTTAACAAAAGTTATTTCCGGCACTGGATTGTAACCTTTCCAAAGCATTTAAATCCAAAGGATGTAACTTTTTTAAAAAATTATTATAAACTCTAAATCTTATATGTTATGTATCGTACTTTTTATAAAATTCAGCTTCTTGCCGTAGTGCTGTTTTTTCTTTCTGTTCCATTGACGTACAGCCAACAAGATGGCGTCATCCAAGACGAACGGCCGTCTATCGAATACACGAATTCACTTCAACAATCGGCTGATCAGCCGGATCTAATCAGCACTTATGATGAAACGATCAACCACTCCAATGGCCACACTTTAACAAATGGTGGGGCGCTAACGCTGCCTTTCTATGAAGGTTTTGAAGCATCAAACAATATACCTGATGGCTGGACACAGGAGGCTGTGAGCGGTGGTCTCGTCTGGTCGGTTGCCAACGGCAATCCTCTCTATGCTACGCTTCGGGCGTATGCAGGAAACCACAATCTACTTTTCCAGCGTGAGATCCCTTACACCAGTGGGCTGGTCACCCGGTTGGTTACGCCAGAGCTGGATATGACCGGGGCTAATACAGCCGTTCTGAAGTTTTATTATGTCAATCCGCACATCTACAATTTCTTCGTTTATCAGGATGTGTTAACGATTAAATACAAAGCTGCATTGGAAGATGAATGGACCACGCTC
>DASRND010000021.1 GCA_035647615.1 Bacteroidales bacterium
AACCATTGCCAAGCTTCCCCAGGCCAATCCTGGCGGCGACTTATCTCTGTCATGTAGCGATTACGACATCCCCAATGGGAAGTGGCTGCCGGTAGAACTCACCAACACCATCACGGGCGATTACGAATCAATACTATGGTCGACAAATGGTGATGGTACCTTTAGCGATCCTACAGCAGTGGCTCCGCTATACAATCCCGGCCTTGCCGATATTTGGAAAGGCGACATCGAGCTGTGCGTAACGGTACAGGGCGTGGAAGCCTGCCAGACGAGCGACACCAAGTGCATGATGCTTTACATTCCGCAGCAGCTCATCTATTTTGATGTTGATGGATGGTGGGGAATTTCTTCCTATCTCGACACCGATCTGCCATTGGTATCACAGGTAATGGATCCGCTGGTACTCATTCCCGGATCGCAGCATCTGGTGACCATGGTCGACAAGCAGGGTAAATACTTCTGGGCTGAGCCGGTTCCTGCACAAGGAACTTTAGGCAATTGGATGCCCATAGGCTACAAGGCAAAGATTAAGAATCCTCCTGCCTGTCTGCCTATTTATGGCGACTCGCTGCTCAACCAGACTTTTACCGTGAGTGGTGCCTCCACCTTCCTACCGGTGCTCACCAACGTGCCCGTGCCAATCGATGAACTATTAGCCGGTCATCTCAACGACATACTGCTCATCTTCGACTGGAGCAAAAAAGTGCTGTGGACCCCTCAGGCTGCCGACTTTACGGAGTTATATCCCGGTCGTGCCTATCTGATGACAAACCGGGTGGCTACAGGTGCATACACCATCGAGTATCCTGATTTTGTTCCCGATGCACCGCATCTTTATCCCGCTACTTCGCCAAAGGCCGCTGTGATACATAACTCGCCGTGGCAGCAGGAAATCAATACTGCTGTGCCGCACATCATGCTCTTTGACGACAAAGTGATGAACAAACTCAACCACGGTGACATACTGGGTGTCTTCGATAGCCAGGGCAATTGCTACGGTCAGGCCGAATATGGCACAGAAGGCGTATTTAGCTTGATAGCTATGGGTCGCAACAACCAATTGCGCGATGAGCGGGCAGGTTTTGAAACCGGCGAAAAGATGTTCATGCGCAAGTACAATGCAATCACACAAGGGCATCAGGCGGTAACATTTGTTTATGATACCGACTTCCCCTCGAGTGATGGATTGTTTGCAGAAAATGGAGCTTCGCGCGTTGTGGATATTATCGAAACTGCAACCAGTGTGAACGATGACCTGACGCTGAACAGTGTCACGATTTACCCCAACCCGGCCAACAGCGAGCTGAACATCAAAGCAGGCAGCAATATCCGCAAGGTGGAATTGCTCAATAGCGTAGGCCAGATCGTCATGAGTCAGAGCTTTGATGCAAATCAGATACGTCTGGATGTGTCGCAATACAAAGCCGGGCTCTATATCGTAGCTATCACACAATCCACCGGTGATGTCATCACCCGAAGGGTTACCATCTATTAGTACAAGTTTATAATTGAAAACGTAAAAAGGCTGTTTCGAGAGAGGCGGCCTTTTTTGTTGGAGCTACATTCTGCAATGACCTGTGACAGACTGGAGAATCCCGGATAATATCCAACACAACTCCAATAATTTCAACATCAAAAAAGGCAGCCGGAAAGACTGCCTTTTTTTTGGATGAATGTCAAAACATAAACTGTTATTCGCAATCATCAAAAGTGATTGCTTCGGAATTTTGCTTCAGCTACGCTTTCTTCTTTACGATCAGTCCCAGCTCGTCGAGTTGTTCCTGTGCGATAGGTGCCGGCGCGTCGATCATGACATCTCTGCCGGCGTTGTTTTTCGGAAAAGCGATATAGTCGCGGATGCTGTCGCTGCCGCCAAAGAGCGACACCAGACGGTCGAAACCCAGCGCGATGCCGCCGTGGGGCGGTGCACCATATTCGAAAGCATTCATCAGGAAGCCAAACTGTGCCTGTGCCAGCTCCGGAGTGAACCCGAGGATTTCAAACATTTTCTGCTGCAGCTCTTTGTTGTGGATACGAATAGACCCGCCGCCGATCTCCACGCCATTTATCACCAGGTCGTAGGCATTGGCGCGCACCGCTCCCGGATCACTTTGCAGCAGAGCAACATCTTCGGGCTTGGGTGCCGTAAAAGGATGGTGCATGGCATAATAGCGTTTGGCTTCATCGTCCCATTCCAGCAATGGAAAGTCGACAACCCACAGCGGACGGAAGACGTCAGGATTGCGCAGTTCCAGCCTGTTGGCCATCTCCAGGCGCAGGCTGCCCAGCGCTTTTAGCGTCTGGTTGGTGTCGCCGGCCAGAACCAGCATCAGGTCGCCGGGCTGTGCTTCGAAAAGTTGCGCCCATGCTTTCAAATCATCTGTATTGTAAAATTTATCTACCGACGATTTCAGCGTCCCATCTTCGTTGTACCGGGCATATACCAGTCCTTTGCTTCCGATCTGTGGTTTTTTAACAAAGTCCGTCAGCCCGTCGAGTTGCTTGCGGGTATATCCGGCAGCACCTTTTACGTTGATGCCCACCACGATTTCGGCCTGATCGAAAACCGGGAAACCATGGTTTTTTACTTTATCAGTAATTTCTTTAAAAACCATATCAAAACGTAGGTCGGGCTTGTCGGAGCCGTAAAATTTCATGGCGTCGGAATAAGTCATGCGGGGGATGGCCTCTTCAAAGTCGAACTCTTTGATGGTTCTGAAAAGGTGCCGAACCATGCCCTCAAAAGTGTTGAGGATATCTTCCTGCGTTACAAACGACATTTCGCAGTCGATCTGCGTAAACTCCGGCTGACGGTCGGCGCGCAGGTCTTCGTCGCGGAAGCATTTTACGATTTGATAATAACGATCAAGCCCCGCTACCATGAGCAATTGCTTAAAAGTTTGTGGCGATTGCGGCAGCGCATAAAATTCGCCGGGATTCATGCGGGAAGGCACCACAAAGTCGCGCGCTCCTTCGGGAGTAGAAACGATGAGCACAGGGGTTTCTACTTCGATAAACTGCTGTGCATCCAGATATTTCCGTGTTTCGGCAGCCATGCGGTGTCGCAGCAGCAGGTTTTGTTTCACTGTATTGCGTCGCAGGTCAAGGTATCGGTATTTCATGCGCAGCTCTTCGCCGCCGTCGGTTTGGTCTTCGATGGTAAAAGGCGGTACTTTGGAAGCATTGAGCAGCCGCAGTGTGGTCACCCGTATCTCTATGTCGCCGGTGGTGAGTTTGGGATTTTTCGATATCCGTTCGATGACTTCGCCGCCGGCTTCAATCACATATTCGCGCCCCAGCGAAGTGGCCAGCTGCAGAATGGCAGGTTCAGTAATGCCCTGTTCCATCACCAGTTGTGTGATGCCGTATCGGTCGCGCAGGTCGATCCAAATCAGGCCGCCCTTGTCTCTTACCCGTTGTACCCATCCCGTAAGGCGCACCTCCTCGCCCAGATTTTTCATACTTAACTCGCCGCATGTATGTGTTCGTAGCATAATCGTAAATTGTTATAAAATAATTTGCTGCGAAATTAGTAAAATTGCTGGTTTCTATAGGTTTCCAGTCAGAGACTGGCTGGTAAAAATTATTTTTTGGCTTTAGCCAAATGCTCCAACACATTTCTGTAATTTCCTTTTTTTAAAAAATTATCAGCCATAAAAAAAGAGGAAAACGACAAAAACATGTGCCGCATCCCGACGACCATGGAGCCGGTTGGTGAAGGTGAATACCACCATCCGTAAAGTTATTCAGCGCAAGCTAAACTTTTGATTTTCTTTCGTAAGCATCATAAAATGCCGCTTTAGCGTAATAATTAAAACCTAAAGGAGTTTATTTTGTTTCTTTAACCTCTGCCAGGGCAATGCAGCCACAGGCGAACCGAATGGAAAATATTACCTTTGTCAAAAAATTAAGTAAACTATCCAATTATGAAACGAGTCCTGATTATTGTATTGATTGTTTGTGCGGGTTTTCAGAGTTTCGGTCAGCCTGTGGACGTGAGCACACGCAAGAAGGTGAGCGCTGTGTTTGATTTGTTCAACGATTTTTATGTGGATGTTCCCGATTCTATCGACAATAAGTTTTTTAATCTGGGGGTGAATTTAGACCTGCTGTACGACTTTCAAATTGCCGAGAGCAATTTCAGTTTTGCCATAGGGGTAGGCCTTGGCTCTCACAATTTCTACAGCAATGCTTTTGTGGTAGAAGACTCCATGAACGTCTCAGCATTTTATCCTATCAAAAGCCTCCATCCGCGTACCAGTTACAAAAGGAATAAAGTTAGTTACACTTATTTCGATGTACCGCTCGAATTCAGACTGCGCACCACCAAAGGGTTTCGGGCAGCCGTGGGATTCAAGGTTGGTTTCCTCATCGACAATCATAGCAAATATCGTGGCGACGACTATGTCTTTGGTACCAACGACAAAATTCACATGAAACTTAAAGACGTTCCCAATATCGAGAAATTGAGATACGGCATCACCGCCAGGGTCGGCTGGAAATATGTCAACCTCATGGGATTCTATTCACTCACCGATCTGTTTACCAAAGACAAAGGCCCCGAGACCTATCCAATTTCTGTAGGTATTTCGCTGATGCCATTTTAATGGTGTTTTTGTTGGAAATTTAAAAATTATTACCGCTTTCCTTTTTGGCTGGCGGTTTTTTTTATCACCAGATTACCGGTCATCAATCCCGGCGCAGTAGCTCTGATCACCAGTGGCGCGTCCAAAGTTTCGGTGCGCAACAATGCCGAAGCAATGCCTGCCTGTGCCTGCACTGGGTTTTGACCAATGATTGCTCCGCTGCCTTCAATCGCAAACCGCACTTCAACATCCGAATCATAAACGGTATTGCCAATGCTGTCGGTAATAAATGCATTTACGATAAAAATATCCTGGTGATCTGTGTTAATGGATATTCCTTCCAGATCAGCCTGCAGCATTATTCGGGCTGGTGCTCCGGCTATGTCAACTTTATGTCGTGTAGCTTCCTTCCCGTCGATATAGCCGATGGCGGTGAGTTTTGCCGTTCCCACGGGCACATTTGCAAAATAATAAGGAGGAAACCTGAGCGAGGCAAACACAGAATCTTTTATAGCCGATTGTCGTGCTATCAGGCTGTCGCCGAAGATTAATTCTACTTCCTGGCAATTGCTGTAAACTGTGATGTTGGGCAAAGATTGACGCGTATTGTAGCTGGCGATAAAAACCATTGGTCCGGATGCAACGTGCAGAGGATATTGCTCCTGTGGTGGGCGCTGGCTTTGGTAGAAATACCATGCGAACTTAGGAATCCTGAAAATATCTGCAATTCCCGAAGCTTCCAGGTCATCAGCATAGCCGCGGTTGTAGTCGAACATGAGCCAGTTGGCATGGCCGATTGTGCCAACGCCCCTGCGATTGGATGCCGTAGCTTCGGAGAAGTTGAGTGCCTGTTGCAGTAAACACTTTTCGCCGTTTCCACGAAGCTGCCGGCTGGTGCGTTCATCAGCTTTCAGATCGCCAAAAGCCTTTTGATTAAAACCCGCATTCTTTGCATAATATTCCCAGTCGCCATATTCGGCCACAAAAACTTTTCGGCTTCCATTTTTATAAAAATTCCAATAATCAGGCGGCTCGGCATGTTGTCTTGCCGGGATAAAGAGATCGTAGGCGGGATGATCCATCCAGCCGGCCGAGTAGCTATCGCCGAAAGGCAACTCCTCATTGAGGATTTCATTCACCGTTTGCATGTATTCGTCCGTCATCCACGACTCGTTGAGCGACAGCTCCCAAAAAGCCACACACGCGTGGTTGCGGTCTCGGCGAATCATGTCGCGGCAATTCTGAAATGAGTTTTCAACAAACACCGAACCTCCAAAATATTGCCATCCCGGGATGCAATCCATTACTAACAGCCCCAGTGCATCGCACGCATTCATAAAAGCTTCGGCATGCGGATAATGCGACAACCGCACAAAATCGAATCCCGCACTTTTTATCTTCACTGCGTCGCGCCATTGCGCCTCATCCGACAAAGCATAGCCCACATAAGGATACTCCTGATGGCGGTTGGTGCCGCGGAGGAATTGCTTTTCACCATTCACAAAAAAACCATTTTCGGTTAACTCAATTTTCCGGATGCCAATGTTGAGACTTATCGAATCGAGCAGGCGCTCTCCGGCCATCAGTTCTAACAATAGCCGGTAGAGGTGTGGCTGCTGTGGCGACCACAACAGCGGATCGTCCACCACCAACTCCTGTTGCAGCGTTATGGTGCTGTCTGGCTTTACGTGTTTTTTGTCGGAGCGAAAATGAAAAATCTGTCCGTCCGGGGAAATCAGCGTGGTAAGCAAACGGAGATTTTCCCCGGAACCGCTCTCGTTTTTTGCTTGTACGCGCAAAATGCCTTGCGCCAGTTCCGCGTTCACCTCATCAAAATCTACCAGCACGCCGCCGCCGGCTGCTTCGTTGGCCTCCACCGCATCGGTGATAAAAATTTTGCCGGTGGTGATCAGATGGACATTCCGATAGATGCCGCCAAAATTGTTGAAGTCGAGATCGGCAAGCGCCTTGCCCGGCGGCACTTGAGGATTGTCGGTATTGTCCACCCAAACCTCTATCTGATTGGTGCTATCAGCACACAAAAACGGCGTGGCATCCACAGTAAAAGGCAGGTAGCCACCGCTGTGTGTCAGCACTTTTTCTCCATTGATATACACCGTCGCCATCTGCATCACACCTTCAAAATAGAGGAAGAATTTCTTGTCATTAATTTCGCTTACGCTAAATGTTTTTATGTAATGCCCCAAACCCTGAAATTGATCATTGACCACCAGCGACTCGATGCGCATGGTGTTTGGCAGGTTGATGGTTTCCCAATCCGTAAAAGTGGTATCACCTGTCGCTTTGCGCGAAAATTTCCAGCCGCTGCCGAAGTTTTCGGTAATACGATAAATATTGTCGGAAGAGCTGGTGCAACTTGCAATCGTAACAGAAATTACGAAAAACAGGAAAGCCCTCAGGTTGATGTTATTCATGTTTCAAAAACTTTTGGGTGTTGACGTTGGAGTCTTTTGTGATGATTTTTTAATATTATTTAGTTGGACACAATTCCGGTTCACATTGATCTCACCCCCGGCTCTTCTCCAATTGGAGAGGAAAGCTCTGCTACGTGGCTTCCTCAATGAATTCGAGCGGAATGCTTCGTTTATTTCAGGTTTTAAAAAACCATGTCAATCAATGCATTTCGATGCTGTGAAGCATGTAAAAGAGGTGTTGCAGATGTTTGGTGATTTCGGTGATGTATTCGGTAGCCCCGCGCACTGAGCCCGGAATGGCAAAAAGCAGCGTGTTGTCGTTTGCGCCAGCCACGGCTCGGCTGATGAGAGCAGCTGGTTTTTCGATGCCATATTTCCAACGTATCATCTCGATGATGCCGGGAATGGGTTTTTTGATAAAATCATTTATTATTTCAGGCGTGATGTCGCGCGGGCCGATGCCTGTGCCGCCAGTGGTGATGATCAGATCGGTGGCAGACAACGCATCTTTGAGCAGCTCGCGAAGCTGCATTTCGCTGTCGGGAATGACAATATTTTCAATTTCCAGGCGCCAGTCTATTTTATCGAAATAACCCTGCAAAACTGATGCTACTGCAGGGCCACTTTTATCTTCGTAAATACCCCGGCTGGCACGGTCGCTCAGCGTAATTATTAGCGCTTTAAATACCTTGGGAATATGTTGCATTTGGTCGCCGGGATGAAGCTCGCCAGCGTGCGCCACACGACAAAAGATACCTTCGCGCGGCATTACATAATTGCCCGGCTCACGAAATACGTCGTGAAAAGGTTTGCCTTTTTGCACCACTTCCAGCACTACCTCATTTTTTACAAAGCGATCGAATATGCGCACATCAGTAACGTCGGAAGTTTCGAAAAGGATGTTCTCGGCAAACTGTCCCGATTTTAGCGGTCGTGCGCCGGTGATATCATAAAAACGCTTTGCATGCGCCACGTCAAACATGCTCACAGGCCGGGTGGAACCAGCATGGACATCGCCAGCAACGCCTTCGGGTTCCAGGATCAGTTTTTCGACAGGCATCTTACGACCGCGCTTGTCGGCGGCATTGGTGGCTAATATTTTTATGGTTTGCATTATGAAGTTAATTTTACCAATGAAAATGTTTTCTAAATAATCAGCCACAAAGATAAGGGAAAGGAGAAGTTATCGGGGTGGCGGGTTGTCGGGTTGGGAATATTTTATGAGAATTTCAAATATGTTGATGTAGAGACGCCCGATCCCCGAATAGTCTGGGCAGGCTGGACGTCTCTGCAGGCTCTTCCATTTATTTTAACTTGAGATCTCTTCTACTTCTTCGAGGCAGGAGGAGCGGTACCCAAGGGCAGCAACGGCTGTATAAATGCGCTATTGCACATATTTTTATGTGCTGCTATTAATAAACTAATTAAAAACCCCTGATTTTACCATTCTTATTAGTTTTGAACCGCGGCACGAAAATGAACAATAGCCTGGGGCATGCGTGATTCGTTAATCATCATAATTTCTATTATCCTCCAAAATCCTTTTTCTTTTCTCATTTAAATTTTCATTAAAAAGACTTCGGCTTTTGTCAAAATATGGCGTTTGTATTCTATTAATGTCAATGATGCAATGAAAAAGATCATCAGTCACAAAAGGTTTCCCCAAATTATTTTTTAACTCAAGCACCTTATTGGGATCTGCTTTTTTAAACGCATCGGATAACCAAACTATTAATGGGATTTCAACATTTGCTTTGGGGAGTCCTCCGGCATAAGTATGTCCGACCTGATCAAGTTCATCATAGATATTTTCGCCATGGTCCGACAAATAAATGCCCGTCATTACTTCATTTTTCAAAGTACTAAATGAAGAAAGTATGCTAAACAGGGAATCGACGATAAAGTCATTGTATAATACAGAATTGTCATATTCAGCAATTGTCTTTTCCTTTTCTGTGTGGCCGCTGAAGAGATTAAATTGATTAGGATAACGTTTTTTGTATGAAGAATGGCTACCCATTAAGTGTACTATTATTAGTTTTTTATTTGCATCCATCTCCAGAATATCCATAAGCGGAGCGAATAATTTGCTATCGTAGGATGCAGTCAACGTAGCCTCCATAGACGAATTGCTTGCAATGTTGACGAATTTATAATCATCAGCTTTTTTGGCAAATGAGGTAACCGGGTTTTCCCAGATGCCATAAGGTGGCTGATTTGACAACCAAAAGGTGCTGAAACCTGCAGAAGAAAATATATCGAAGAGATCAATGCTTTCTACCTGTTTCTGCTTGTTTTCCAAATTTGATGCAGACAGAAGCGATAACACAGAATTTATCGTATTTGAATAGGGGGAAACTACATCTTTAAAAACATAAATATCATCTCGTTTTTCTAAATTAGGAGTTGTTCTGCGATGGTATGAATACAAAGACATGTGGTTTCTATTCAAAGATTCTCCAATAATAACGACACATGTCTGCTTTTCTTCATTTTTCAGATAGGCTTCAACCGCTCGTGCCTTATTGCCCGTTTCAGTTTGTTTGTAAAAGTTGTATTGATCATTAAATGAATAGGAAACTTTTATAATTTGTGGAACACCTTTTCTAACCATTCTTCCATTTATTGCATTTTCAAGAATGAATGATACGGCGGCTCCTGCAATTAACAAAATTATTAAATGCTTACCTCTGTATGAAGCGTACGCGCGTTTTTGCCTAAGCGAATATATAAACAGGAAAACATAGGGCACGATAAATAACAAAAGAAAAGAGCTTTTCATAGACAAGAACTCCCACGACTCCTGCTGATTGGTTGCTGCAACGGTTAATATACTTACGACGGTTACCGGACCCTTAATTAATATCCAATGAATAGATTCAATTGTCCCGAAAAGAAAGAAAATTATTGCAGCAATTTTGTTAGGAATCGACGATTTTAAAAGGATAGCCGGGATTGTGAACATTACCATCCAAATTATATTTATCAAGAGATAGCGAAAATCGACCAAAGCAATATCAATGAAACATCCCAAAATGACCGGGAAGCAAATCAATAAAATCAAATCATGAGGTATAATCTCATCCGCTCTTTTTAAGAATCTTTTCATGTTTTACACAAAATCTGTTGACTTCAAATGCTTTTGAATGATGCATGCTATCTGTTTGAAACTACTTTGTGATCTATTTCTTCATTACGCTGTGCAAAAATAGCCGAAATCATTCATCGTGCTACTTGTTATACTTTACTTTTTAAAAATGAAATAAACCGCAAGTATTAAAAACCCAAATCCGATGAAATGATTCAGTCGTAGGGTTTGGCTCTTGAAGACGAAGATGGTAAACACGGTAAATACAGACAAGGTAATTACCTCCTGAATAACTTTGAGTTGCCAAAGATTAAAAGGCCCGCCATTTTCATTAAAGCCAATTCTGTTGGCCGGAACTTGGGCTGTGTATTCGAAGAGCGCAATTCCCCAACTAATAAGAATAACGGCTGGTAGCCCCAAGTTGCTGAACCAGTTCATGTCTTTAAATTTCAAATGCCCATACCAGGCGAAGGTCATGAAGATGTTGGATAAAACCAGCAATAATATTGTGGAAAGCCCTTTCATTTTTTTCTGTCAATTTGATGTAATCGTAGTCGTTTGTTTGCGCTTTGGCAACCGGTAACAGCTTGGGAAGTTGCGACGTGGGGATAGTTATTTTTCTATCTCTGAGTATTTTTTGTAAATAGCCCTGTACCCAAATAGTCGTCCTATTGGCGCAATTAAATTCATCAACGCCTTTTGTGCTCCTACCGGAACATCGGCGAGATAGAATTTGCTGTCGAGATATTTGAGAAATACCAACTGCTGAACCAAGCTATGCTTCCCATTTTTAGTTTTCCCATCCGCCGCAAGGCCAATTAGGTTTTCCATGAAGTAGTCGAAGTCTAATGCAGGCGTAACCGTATGAAGGTAAGTAACCGCATCATCGCCATGGTTGTAATGGTTATGCGGCTTGAGCTTTGGAAGTGTCACTTTCCCACCTGCCGAAAGCGTTTCCTCATTTCCGTCTAACCAAATAGTTAATTTCCCTGAGACAACCTCAAAGGTTTCGTCCTGCGTAACGTGAATGTGATTAGGCACGAGCGGCTCTTTGGTTTTGATGGTGGCTTTCATCGTAACCCGTTCCCCGTTGGTATCTTTAGCGGTTTCAACATATTCGTATATGTCGCCAGTTGTAGGGTTCGTCAATATTTGTCCTTTTGTTGGCATACTCCTTTTATTGTTTTAATGTTAAGGAAACACAAAGTGTAGTCATCAGTTTCGTTTTCATGACTTTCAATTTTTAATAGATGCAAATTAAAAGCAATTAAACATCAAATGTGGTGAGTAGGTTTTCCGTAAACCAAAAATTGCCCCGTATTTTTAATGCATTTTAAAAATTCAGTCCAACTGGAACCTTAATTTTCACTTGGCAGGAGGTTCAGAGATTAGCAACCTTTTTTGGATTTTGCCTGGTATCAAAAAGTGTAATGATCCTGATTTCATTGTTAATCACTCTATAATAAATGGTTGTTTGCCTGGATAATACAGATTTTCTCAACCCATTTGATTTATCAGTCTCGGCAAAAAGAAAGGGATTGATCTCAATTAAATTTATTTGTTTATCAAGTATTTGAGCGAACTTTTTAATTTCACGATTTGTCCATCTACTTTCAAGATAATCGATTATTCCCTGCAAGTTGCTTAATGCTTCATCAGACCAAATGATCTTATAAGTACTTTTCATAAATCTTTCGGGCTGCTTCGTGGGGATGTGTCCTACCTTCTTCGAAATCCTTAAGACCTTTATTTATCGACTCGATTTCCTCCTGCTTCATTTCATCCCGCCAATCTTTAGATTTTGAAGCGTCCTCTTTTAGCTGTCGCAATTTTTCAATCACTGAACTATCATTCAATCTTGAGATCCATTCGATCAAGTCTAATTTAGCAGTTTGAATATTCATATTTGTATCCATGACTTTCAATTTTTAATAGGTGCAAATTTAAAACAATTAAACGTCAATAGCATTATGGTAGTTTCATTAAACAGACATTTCCCTGAAAAAGTCTTTTTCCGGCAGTTCTGAATTTTAATAAAAACGGCACCTCTATTGCCCGGCTCAAAGCTTATTAAATTCAGGGCGGTTTGATCTATTGGCTGTACGTTTTTATTTTTTTGGTTGAAAATCCGGATGGCCACATTGCCACATTGTAAAAGCAAACTGATCTGCAATGTTGGCAAACGTCACGCTTTTGTCTTCTGTAAAATGGCCGCTGTCGTAATTTATTTTCAACAGAACCGGTTTACCTGAAGTAGATGCATGCTGCAAAGCTGCGGCGAATTTCCCCGGCTGCCAGGCTATAACACGGGGATCGTTCCAACCGGCGACGCATAATACCGCGGGGTATTTGGTGCCCGGAACCACATGTTGCACACCATCCATTTCATATAAAGCCCTGCATTCGACACTGTCGGTTACAGTTCCAAATTCCGGGATATTTCCCGGACCATTGGGCGTAAATTCATTGCGCATGGCATTGGCCACACCCACATTACAAATAGCTGCTGCATAAAGATCGGGGCGTTCTGTTATTGCGCGGCTGATCAAAATTCCACCGGCACTGGTGCCTGTGCCTGCTAATCGGTTTGCAGAGGTATAACCTTTTTCGATCAGGTATTCAGCACAGCTATTAAAATCTTTCCAGGTATTTGGCTTGGTGGTTTTATGCCCGGCTTTATACCAATCGTCTCCTTTTTCGCTACCCCCTCTCACATGAGGAATCGCGATAACTACGCCTTTTACGGCCAACGAGTTTTCGAAATCATTAAAATCAGGTGTCATGCTGGAACCATAAGCTCCGTAGCTATCCATCAAACACACATTTGAGCCATCTAATTTGATTCCTTTTTTATAAATAATAGATAGTGGAATCATCACCCTATCATGGCCTTCAACTTCCACTTCCTCCACTTGCAATTCTTTATAGGCAGCAGGATACACGCGCGATTCGTAAAAACTGCTGGGACTAAACTCATCCGTTTCAGCATTGAAATCATAAAAAGTAACGGGGTGGTTCCAGGAGGTAAGGAGTGCAAAACAATCGTTGGTTTTCTTGTCGATGCAAAAAACATAAACAGTCCCTGAATAAGGCGTTTTTATCTCCTGTGTTTTGCCGGTTTTCAAATGGTATTTGTATAAATGTGCATTGATACCATCACTATACGTAAGAATCAAGAAATCCCGGGAATGCGTAATCGACTCAAGAGTTTGGTTTTCTTTTTCTTCAGCAACTACTCTGGCATTTTTCCAGTCAGGATTCTTTAAATTTGTAGAAATTAATTTATAATTTTTTGCACCCTTATGAGTAATTGCAAACACGGTGTCGCCAATAAATACCATGTCCCGCACTAATTTATCTTCTGGCCGGCACAGGAGCTTCCATTGTATTTTCTTTTGGTTCAGTTGGGCAATAGGAGCATAATAGAAGAACTTTTCCTGACGAACATTTTCGAGCGAGGCGAACATATAGTTTTCAGAACTTTCATGAAGTGTTACAAAAGGAAGATCGTTGGGCTGAATATCCATTTCCGGATAGCTTTCGTTGCTAAAGAAATCGATATCATCTTTTACATCCGTCCCGAGTTTGTGCAGCTTAGCCTTTGTGTTGAGTTCAAATTCAGGGCTTGTATTGTCGGCGGTTTTTTGTGAGAAATAAAGAAACGATTTATTATCAAATGTCCAGCTGGTAGGGCCAAACCAACTGGGATAAATGGTTTCGGGGAGAAATGTTTTACTATCCACATCCATCACTTTGATGGTTGATATTTCGGCGCCGCCTTCGGAATACGAAATGATTATTTTCGTACCATCGTAACTTGGCAATATACTTTGAACGGAAAGTGTTTTCCCCCTGATGTGATCGGTTGGGTCGAACAGTAGAGTTTCCTCGCCATCCATTCCCTGCCGGAAATATACCTTCCCAACATTTTCGCCAGGCATTGTTTTGATGTAAAATACGCTCCCGTTTTGGTATTTGGGACGTCTGATCATAGGTGGCTGCAGCTTGTCCAGCATCTCCCATTCGGCAATCAATTCATCTCTTCCTGACAATGTATTTAAAACTGAATCACTAAAATCAGCCTGATCTTTAAACCATGCAACCACTGCAAGACCTTTGGAATCTTCCAACCAACGATAGGGATCTTTGTAGGTTACGCCAAAATATGTATCCGAGCATTCCACTGTTTTTGTTGGTGGATAATCGTATTGTGCAGCTAACGACTGAAACAAAAACACTGCGAGTAAAAGTGTGATAATCTTTTTCATGATTCGGTGTTCGTCTTTCAAATAGGTTTACGGATTCATTTTTTTAAACGTTGCGTTGATGATGTCTGGGGTACTTTTGCTGGTTAATTGTAACAAGGTGTCGTTTTAAAATGACTATTAACGGTTTGGCTAAGCGGCTGTTTTACGGCCGCTTAGCTTTTGTTCAACTTATTTTTCCAAAGACAATTTGCCTTTATTAGCTTTCTTCAATCTCTTTTCTTCTTTTTTTTCTTTTGGAGTTTTAGCTGCCTCTTTTTTAACGTTTTTCTGTGTGTCTTGACCTTTTGCCATAATATTATCTTTTAAGTATTATTGATTATTCAATTTTAAACAACAGTTAGTGGTTTGAAAAGTTGCCGGTTTCGGAGCACTTTACTCTCAGGTTACAATAAAGTTACAAACCTTCGAAAGTCGCCGAATCCAGCATAGAATACCAAATAAATTATCAAAACAAGCAATTTATGAAAGTTTTGATGATCATTTAACCTATTTCTTGCTCACCTCTCCCTACTCTCCCACTTTCTCCAGCACCATCGCAGTTCTGTTGGGAAGATATACCTGCAGGAAGTGCCGCCCGCTCTCTTCGTCAAACTGCGAAGCATGAACGATTGATTCATCCACCCGGTCATAGCCGCCAAAGGCTGGCGAGTCAGAGTTGAGGATTACCTTGTAGTCGCCTTTGCCAGGCACATCATAATCGTAGTCGGGCAGCGACTGGTCTACATGGAAGTTGAAGGCAAAGATAAGCTCTGCCTTTTCAAAGACGATCACTTTGTTCCAGTCGTCGGTTTTAATCAGGTTTCCCCATCCGGAAGCAAGCAGCTTGTAATCGGTTGCCAGCTTTATCATCGCCTTGTCCCATTCGGCCAAAAACTGGTATTTTAGGTCGGGGTTGTAGCGCAGCGACCATTGGCGGCGGGCGTGATGGTAGCTCCAGCCGTTGCCTTCGCGCGGAAAGTCGATCCATTCGGGATGGCCAAACTCGTTGCCCATAAAGTTTAGGTAACCCTGCCCACCGAGCGCCATTGTAATAAAGCGAATCATCTTGTGAAGCGCCATACCGCGCGCTATCACCATATTGTCGTCGTCGCGGTGCATGTGGAAATACATCTCTTTGTCCATCAACCAAAAGGCAATGGTTTTATCGCCTACCAGCGCCTGGTCGTGCGATTCAGCGTAAGCGATGGTTCCTACACCCGGACGGCGATCGGTGAGTGTGTTCCACAGATCTTCCATATTCCAGTCTTCGTCGCGTTTCTCTTTAAGGGTTTTTATCCAGAAGTCAGGGATGCCCATTGCCAGCCGATAGTCGAATCCGATGCCGCCATCTTTGATAGGAATGCACAATCCGGGCATTCCACTCACATCTTCGGCAATGGAGACCGCATCGCTTTTTACTTTGTGCACCAGCGTATTTGCCAGTTGCAGGTAAGTGATGGCGTCCCACTCTACGCCATCCGTAAAAAACTTATCACGGCTGTCGAACTCCGTTAGCCCATGATGAAAATACATCATCGAGGTGACGCCGTCGAAGCGGAAACCATCAAAATGAAACTCCTCGAGCCAGTATTTTAGGTTGCTTAGCAAAAACTGAATCACTTCGGTTTTTCCATAGTCAAACACTTTGGAGTCCCAGGCGGGATGCTCGCCGCGTTCGCCCGGGTGCATAAACTGGTGGTCGGAGCCGTCGAATTGGCTTATGCCCTCGTTTAGATTTTTTACGGTGTGTGAGTGCACGATGTCCATGATTACGGCGATGCCCATGCTGTGGGCTTTTTTTATCAGATATTTCAACTCTTCGGGTGTGCCAAAGCGGCTGGAAGGTGCAAAGAAATTGGCCACATGATATCCAAAGGAGCCGTAGTAGGGATGCTCGGCGATGGCCATCACCTGCAGGGCGTTGTAGCCTGCCGCTTTCACTTTGGGAAGTATGTGATCGGCAAATTCCAGATACGTTCCCACGGCATATTTCTCGAGCGCCATGCCCACGTGCGTTTCGTAAATCAGCAGCTGGTCGAGGCTACGCATGCTAAAGTTGTCGCCGCGCCACGAAAATTCCGTGTCCGGCATCCACACCTGGCCGGCAAAATCCTTGGTATAGTCATCCTGCACCACGCGTGTTATCCACACCGGAATGCGTTCCTTCCAGCCATTGGAGCCATGCACCAGCACTTTCACCTTGCTGTTGTGCACAAAACGGTCGGCGTATTCCGCCTCGTCCAGAAAAATCTCCCACACACCGTTTTCCTTCTTTTCCATCGGATGCGCCTGCCGGTCCCAGTGGTTGAAGTCGCCAATAAAGAAAAGCTCATACGCTTCGGGTGCCCATTCGCGGTAGTACCAGCCGTGTGCCTTTTTATCGTAGTGGATACCAAAAAACTTGTAAGCATCGGCAAATTTAGTGAGGCTGCCAAACTCCTTCTCAATTTGTGCCAGGCGCTGCTGGTAGCGTTCCAGCCGGTTTTCTATCTCCTGCTCTACCGGCTCCAGCCAGCTGTCCTGCGCCACCAGCGGCAGCACTTTTTTATTTTTTGTCTTCTCAGGTTTTTTCATAATTTCTCGTATTCTTTTATTTTCAAAATCTTAATAATTTGGGCGGCCGGGCGGGCTTTCCGCTATACGCGCCTTGCAGGGCTTTTCCGCTTTCGTAGCCTCGCGGGGCTTGTCGGGCATTTGTGGTATTCGTTAGCCTATGCCCGTTGGTAAATCTGGTAAGCCCTGCTGCGCCGGGTGCCGCTGCAATCCCTGCCGCACGTACCTGTCAGAGCTTTAACAAACCTGATTACTTGTCGTTCAATTTCAATCTTCTTTTTAGATTCGGTTAATTCGTCAAACAACACTTGCCCTGTGGTGGCTGAGCGTCGGTTGGTGAGCGTCGGTTGGTGAGCGTAGTCGAACCAAGTCGAACCAAGTCGAACCAAGTCGAAGCGAACAATGAACAATGAACAAAAAACAATGAACTCCTACCCTTCCTCCCCCAGCACCATTGCCGAAATGGGCGGCACAGTTATCTTGTCGTGTTTTATTGTTCGTAAACCTTTGGGGTGCAGACCGTTTTCATCAAAAAAGAAAGTCCACTTCCCAAACGGTATCTGCACTATTTTTTCTTCATTGTATGTATTATAAATTACCGCAATATTTTTCCACGAATCACCATTGGCATTATTTTTCAAAACAAAAACAATGACGCCGGGAAGATCTTTTTGTTCGATAAATTCTAGATTTTGATAAATCTCTTCAGTGGTGGTCATTCTAAATGCGGGATGCTCGCGCCGCAAGGTGATTAGATCGCGGTAATAATCAAATACGTCGTGGAATTTTGCTTTGCGGCTCCAGTCGATCTGGTTGATGCTGTCGGGGGCATTGTACGAGTTTTCGACGCCCTGTTTGGTGCGCAGTATTTCCACGCCGGCATGCAGCAAAGGAATCCCCTGCGAAGTAAGTACAATGGTGTTGGCAAGTTTGTGCCGGCGGATAAGCGTAGTCTCGCTGTCGTTGGGGTTGGAAATGTACAGCTTATCCAGCAGGGTGTGGTTGTCGTGCACCGAAACATAATTTATCGTTTGCCACGGCTCCCTGGCCCATGCGGTGTCGGAGTAACTCACCTTACTGTAATCCACCTGCGGATGTGGTACCGAAGCCACAATGCCAAAACGTACATCTTGCTGCAGGTCGCTGTTGCCACTCACCCATCCTTTGGATTCGTGGTCGTTCCAGGAACCTTTGATGCCGTCGCGGATGTCGTCGCTAAACACGGCGATGCTGTCGAGAAGCGCTACATTTTTCTTCAGCGCAAGCTGGTCGTCGGGCAATGGGCATGCACCTGCTGTCCATCCTTCACCGTAAAGGAAAATCGTCGGGTCGATGGCATGAATTGCCTCACTCACCGCGTTCATCGTCTCTATGTCGTGGATGCCCATCAAATCAAAACGGAAACCATCCACATGGTACTCCTCCACCCAATGTTTTACAGAGCTGATCATAAAGTTGCGCATCATGGGGCGCTCCGAGGCGGTTTCGTTGCCGCAGCCCGAGGCATTGCTAAAAGTTCCGTCAGCATTTTGCCGGTAATAATAGCCGGGCACCATCAGATTAAAATTAGAGTTTTCTGTTTTGCCGGTTTGGTTGTACACCACGTCCATCACTACCCGGAGGCCAGCGTCGTGAATTGTTTTTACGAGCTGCTTAAATTCGCGGATGCGGGTGGCGGGATCGGCAGCATCGGTGGCGTAAGTCCCTTCGGGAACATTGTAATTTTCGGGATCGTAGCCCCAGTTGTATGCTTTTTCAGAGTTGGTTTCGTCGATGGAACGATAATCGAAAGCCGGCAGAATGTGGACGTGCGTTACGCCAAGTTCTTTAATATGATCGATGCCTGTTTTAAGTCCTTCGGCACTGGTGGTTCCGGTTTGGCTCAGGCCGGTAAATTTTCCGCGATCCTTTGCGCCCGACGATGGATGGATGGTCATATCGCGCACATGAAGTTCATAGAGGATGATGTCGTTGTAGTTGCCAAGCGGCGGCTTTTGGTCATTGTCCCAGCCCTCCGGATTTGTAGCTTCAAAGTTGATGATGGCTCCTCTTTTTCCGTTGATTCCCACAGCAACGGCATAGATGCCGGGCGTTTCGTCGAGCCACTGCCCCTGCAGCTCTACCTGGAAAGTGTAAAATTTCCCAATCAAATCCTTTTCTGCTGTCACTGCCCAGATACCAGAAATACCAGGCTGCAAGTTTATCTTTTCGAGCAGGTCGCCACCTGATCCTTTTTCATAAATATTCACCCGGACAGCTTCCGCCGTGGGCGCCCAGACTTTAAAAGTGGTTGCTTCGGGGGTATAAATTACCCCCAGATCGTCGCCGGAATAAGCTTCCAACGAATCAAAATCCGTTGACTTCTTATCGGCCGGTTCGTTGCACGAATTCATTATCACAATTATTATTACAAAAAGAAAAGGTAGTCGTTTCATTTTTATTAAAAGTTAAAATTCAAATTTTTGTTTTTTATTTAGATGATGTCTTTTAAAACTCAAATTTCAGAAATTAATCTAATTTCGAAAACGCCACCGCTACCCCTCATTTCCGCCGGCTGGCGGAGAAGCCAACCCACACACTATAGAATGTGCCGTGGCTACTCCCCCTTTAGAGGGCTGGGGGGTGCGAGGGGGATTTCATAAGCGTTTAGAGTTTATCATTGAATGTAATTTCTTGAAATTCTAATTATTATTTTCTTCATCTCAAAACAATACGCTCAAGCTCCTGGGCGATACGTTCGATTTTTTGCTGTAGCTTTCGCTGTTGCAACATCAACGGCATGACCTCATCCTCGGTAGCCTGCTTGAGGTTTGCAAGCATCTCATCAAATTTCTTTTCGAGCACCCGCAGTTTCATCGAAAACAGCGCATGGGTGACGGCCATCGGGAGCTGTTCCGATTCGCTCTTCACCTTTATCTTCACCCGCTCCCAGTCGTTTAGTTCGTAACGTTGGGTAAGCATCGTTGCTGCCAGCGCCGATATTTCCTTGTCGGGATGGTACAAAAAGAAAGTCTCGTCGGGCAACGCGCCCTCATCCAGTGCTGTTGCCGCAGCGTCGAAAGCTTTTTGTAATGTCGGATTGGTGAATTGTAGCTCGTCGCGCCGAAGGTCGTTGATGATATAACTCGCCACCGGAAAGCTATAAACGTCAACCTGATCGCCATTTTTTACCTCGAACTTAAGCTCGTGCTGCGGATAACGCATCAGCAACCGGATGATGTCTTTCTCCTGATATTCGGTCGAAAAAAAGTCGAAATCGCCTTGTACAGTTGGTTCGGGTTTCAGCGGAACAAGCACTTTTTCTGGAGCCACCGTTCCCTGCTCTTTTACCTTGCGATCATAGTTGCGTCGCCTGATTTTGTTCAGCTCATTCATCAGGGTGATCTCTTCCATGTTCAAAATGGCCGAGCATTCCTTCAGATAAAGTGACTGAACGATCTTATCGGGGATCAGGGCTATCGACTGCACGATCTCGCTGATCAAAGCGGCCTTTTTCAGCGGGTCGCCATCGGTTTCGTCGAGTAGCAGTTTTGTTTTAAAAAAGATAAAATTGGCGGCGTTCTTCTGAAGAAAATCCTCGACTTCGCTCGAACGGTGTTTGCGTGCAAAAGAATCGGGATCGTCGCCTTCGGGGAAAAGAACAATTTTTACGTCAAGGCCTTCTTCGAGCACCATATCTATCCCTCTGAAAGCCGCTTTTATGCCTGCACTGTCGCCATCATAAAGTATGGTAACGCTGCGTGTGTAGCGCTTGATGAGTTTTATCTGGTCGGTGGTGAGCGAGGTTCCCGACGAAGACACCACATTGGCGATACCGGCCTGATGCAACGATATTACGTCGGTGTAGCCTTCCACCAGAAAACAATTCTCTTTGTCGATAATGGCGGTGCGGGCGTGGTTGATGCCGTAAAGAAGATTGCTCTTGTGGTAAATCTCCGACTCTGGCGAGTTTACGTATTTGGGTATCTTTTTGTCTGCCGATAAAGTACGGCCACCAAAGCCCAGAACGCGTCCCGAGATATTTTGAATCGGGAAAATCACCCTTCCGCGGAAGCGGTCGTACATCTTGTCATCTTTAACGATGGTAAGTCCGGTACTTTCGAGGTACTTTTTGTCGTAGCCGTTGGCGATGGCATGATCGGTAAAATTGGTCCACTCGTCGATGGCATAGCCGAGCATAAACTTTTTGATGATGTCGTCGCGAAATCCGCGCTCTTTGAAATAGCTCAGCCCGATGGCTCTTCCCTGCTCGGTGTTGTAGAGATTAGCAGCAAAATATTTGGCGGCAAAGTCGGAAACGTGGTACAGACTCTCTTGTTCGTTGAGCGCCTGTAGCTGCTCGGGCGTTTGTTCTTCTTCCTGAATCTCGATGTTGTATTTACGCGCAAGGTATTTCAGCGCCTCGGGATAGCTGAAATGCTCATGCTCCATCACAAAATTCACGGCGTTGCCACCTTTGCCACAGCCAAAGCATTTGTAGATGCCCAGACGTGGCGACACGGTGAAGGAAGGAGTCTTTTCGTTGTGAAACGGGCACAACCCCAGCAGGTTGGTACCGCGCTTTTTGAGCGTCACAAAGTCGCCCACCACCTCGTCGATGCGTGCCGTTTCAAGAATATTTTGTATGGTATTTTTATCAATCAAAACCGGAGATTTAAAGAAAGCAAATTTAGTAAAACCATCCAACAGGCGATTTTGTGTTGATAACATAATCTTTAGCGTTTTGATTATCACAATTGAGACCAGTCTAAAAAGCTACGAAACCCCTAAATCCCCTAAAGGGGACTGGTATTTAGACTGGACTCACAGTTCAAAAACAAAATTGGAAAGTCAGCTTCGGGAGATTTTACCAATAATGCCCCCTGGTTTAGTCTTTGGGATTTGGTGGAAAAGAGCGAAGTTGGTACAAATGTCAAAAAAGCCACCGATTATTTTGTGGTTGTCGCATAAAATGAGAATTTTGCACGCAAAGACGATCTTTCGCGACAAGCAAGGATGAGATTTTTATAATTATAATAAAATGGCCCCATAGTTCAAGGGATAGAACGGAAGTTTCCTAAACTTTAAATCTAGGTTCGAGTCCTAGTGGGGCTACGTTAAAGCTTGATATTCAACATGTCAGGCTTTTTTTGTTTGAATCGCTTCCGGTTTTGTTCAGGTTTCCGAAATCAATTCGATTGACAAACCCAGTGTGCTTGCAAATATGATATCCTTCATGTTCACACGGTTGTTTTGTTCACGAAACGTGAACGGGTAAATATTTTGAACAAAACTTCCAATCGAGCTTTAATTGCTACTCGATATTCGATTAAAAATAGCGGGAATGTGCCGCCAACAAAAAAGGCTGCCTCTCGCGAAGCAGCCTTTTTACGTTTTCAATTATAAACTTTTACTAATAGATGGTAACCCTTCGGGTGATGACATCACCGGTAGATTGTGTGATAGCTACGATATAGAGCCCGGCTTTGTATTGCGACACATCCAGACGGATCTGATTTGCATCAAAGCTCTGGCTCATGACGATCTGGCCTACGCTATTAAGCAACTCCACCTTGCGAATGTTGCCGCTGGCTTTGATGTTCAGCTCGCTGTTGGCCGGGTTGGGATAAATCGCAAGGTTGTTCAGAGTATGGTCATCGTTCACACTGGTTGCGGTTTCGATAATATCCACAACGCGCGAAGCTCCATTTTCTGCAAACAATCCATCACTCGAGGGGAAGTCGGTATCATAAACAAATGTTACCGCCTGATGCCCTTGTGTGATTGCATTGTACTTGCGCATAAACATCTTTTCGCCGGTTTCAAAGCCTGCCCGCTCATCGCGCAATTGGTTGTTGCGACCCATAGCTATCAAGCTAAATACCTCTTCTGTATTACCATATTCAACCTGACCGTAGCAATTGCCCTGGCTATCGAAGACACCCAGTATGTCGCCGGTGGTGAGTTTGTTCATCGCCTTATCGTCGAAAAGCATGATGTGCGGCACAGCAGTGTTGCTCTCCTGTTGCCACGGCGAGTTATTTATTACAGCAGCTTTTGGTAAAGTAGCGGGATAGAGGTGCGGTGCGTCGGGAACAAAATGGGGATACTCGATGGTGTAGGCGCCAGTAGCCACCCGGTTCACCATCAGATAGGCACGACCGGGATATAACTCCGTGAAGTCGGCAGCCTGGGGGGTCCACAGCACTTTGTTGCTCCAGTCGAAGATGAGCAGGATGTCGTTGAGATGTCCGGCCAAAAGATCGCTGATGGGCACCGGCACGTTGGTGAGCACCGGCAGGAAGGTGAAGGCGCCGCTCACGGTAAAGGTCTGATCGATCAATGAATCGCCATAAATAGGCAGACAGGCAGGAGGATTCTTAATTTTAGTTTTGTAGCCTATGGGCATCCAGTTACTTAAGGTTCCCTGTGCAGGTATGGGTTCAGCCCAGAAATATTTACCCTGCTTGTCGACCATGGTCACCAGATGCTGCGATCCGGGAATGAGTACCAACGGATCCATTACCTGTGATACCAATGGTAGATCGGTGTCGAGATAGGAAGAAATTCCCCACCATCCATCAACATCAAAATAGATAAGCTGCTGCGGAATGTAAAGCATCATGCACTTGGTGTCGCTCGTCTGGCAGGCTTCCACGCCCTGTACCGTTACGCACAGCTCGATGTCGCCTTTCCAGATGTCGGCAAGGCCGGGATTATAAAATGGTGCTACTGCTGTAGGATCGTTAAAGGTACCATCACCATTTGTAGACCATAGTATTGATTCGTAATCGCCCGTGATGGTGTTGGTGAGTTCTACCGGCAGCCACTTCCCATTGGGGATGTCGTAATCGCTACATGACAGAGATAAGTCGCCGCCAGGATTGGCCTGGGGAAGCTTGGCAATGGTT